>NZ_JBHXKA010000085.1:0-35208 GCF_042722885.1 Streptomyces sp. NPDC058401 | reverse complement strand
GCCCGGACCTGGTCCGCAAGCGCCGGACGGGCTGGGGGTGTCCCCGGGCGCTGCCCGGACCTGGTCCGCAAGCGCCGGACGGGCTGGGGGTGTCCCCGGGCCAGTCCGGGCCCGGTCCTCAAGCCCCGGACGGGCTGGGGGTGTCCCCGGGCCAGTCCGGGCGCGGTCCTCAAGCGCCTGACGGGCTGGGGGTGTCCCCGGGCCAGTCCGGGCCCGGTCCTCAAGCGCCTGACGGGCTGGGGGTGTCCCCGGGCCAGTCCGGGCGCGGTCCTCAAGCGCCGGATGGGCTGGAAGGGGTCCCGGGCTGCGCCCGGACCCCTCGGGGCTCCGCCCCGGACCCCGGTCCTCAAACGCCGGACGGCTGCAATGGCTGCGCCCGGGCCACCCAGGGCACAACCGCCCCGGGCCCGCTGCGCCTAGTGCCAGGTTCGGCGGTCTCTGGCTTTGGTGTGGAGGGCTTCTACGTCTGGGGGTTTGAGGGTGGTGGGGGTGCTGGTGAGGAAGGTCGATGTCGTGGCCGGGGTGAGGATGCGGACGTCGCGGAGGGTGGGGGCCACCTCCAGGCGGATCGCGTCGACCACGGCCAGGACCGGGGTCACCGGGGTGGCGAGGGCGCGGGTGGCGTGCGCCGCCGCGCGGCGGGTTTCGCGGGGGTCCGGGGTGGGGTCGGCGCGGCCCACCGTGAGGAGGAGGTCGCCGATCACCGCGCGCTGGCGGCGGCCCTGGACCGTGCGGATGCAGAAGACGCCGGGCGGGCCGATGAGCAGGTGGTCCACGGTGGGGTGGATCGAGTGCAGGACCTTCCAGTCCTCCGTCTCCCCCAGGGCGTCGAGGACGTCTCCCATCCGCTGCCGCACCGTGAGCTCCTGACGGAGCCGGTGCCGGGCGCGGGTGCCCGCGGTGCCGTACGTGAGGGCTCCCAGCTGGGCCTCCCCCGGGCGGTTGGGGGCCAGGTCCTCGTCGGGCGGGAGGGACAGGCGGAGCAGGTCCTCGGCCGTGGGGACGGGTGGCGGGCCGATGGCCACGGTTCCGGTGAGGTAGGGGCGTAACGCCGTCAGGATCTCCTCGCGGCGCTCGTCCGCCAGCACGCTGATCCGGTTGGCCCGCCGGTCGTACCAGGCCACGGCCCTGCCGTCGGGCAGGTTCACGTACAGCCGGCCGCGGCCCGGCCGGCCGCTCGGCAGTACCTTCAGTCCCCTCGAAGCCATCGTCCTCACCCCCGCCGTCCATGGGAGCAGCCCGGGCGCCCCGCGGCAATCCCCCGGTGGGGTCGGGCCGCGGTACGTGTCGCGGGGCCCGTGGCGTGTAACGACTCCGCCGGGTCGCTGAGGCATGGCTGTTACAGAAGCAACGGGTTACCGCAACGGCCGCTGCATACGTTTATCCCACCTGGACATCCCAGCGCCTGACCTGCACCGAAGGACCTCCCGTGAACACCGTGAGCCGCAGCCGCCGCACTCTCGTACGCGCCGCCGCCGTGGCTGTGGGTGCCGGCACCCTGCTGGCGCTGCCCACGGCGGTCGCGCTCGCCGACGGGGTGCCGTCGACTTCCTCCGTGCAGGGTGCCTCCGTGCAGGGCGTGATCGCCCCGCGGACCCTGGTCAAGACCCTGTCGCTCGCCGACGGCGTGTCCACCGCGCACGTGTACCGCATGGCCAAGGGCGCCTACCAGGCCGATGTCCTGAACCCCGACGGGTCCACGGCCGCCACCCTGACCAGCCGTGACGGCAGCACCGGCTTCGCCGACGCCGGGGGGATGCACCTCGCGCTGCGGTCCGACGGCCGGCTCAGTTCCTGGGCCGGGCCCGCGAGTGGGAGTGGGAGTGGTTCGGGGGATTCCGGTGCCGCACGTGCGGGCGGGCACAAGACCGCCAGCCGCGACGGGCGGGTCGTCCCCGTCTCGGCGCCGTCCCGCCCCGGCGGCACGGTCGAGGCGCTGGGCCTGAGCACGCTGGCCGACGGCCCGGGCGACGGCATGCTGCTGCTCGCCGCGGGCGGCGGCATAGCGGCGGTCGGCGCCGCCGGGCTGGGCTTCGCGATGCTGCGCCGCGGGCGTACGGACGCGTAGGCGGCGCTCTCCCCGCCCCGTCGGGCACCGGGGTCCCGCGGGCCCGGACTCGCGGGCAGAAACGATGCGGCTCTGCCTACTGTGGACGGGCACATGCTCATGGGAGAGGAGGGCCGACGGGTGGGCGACGCAGCACTCGGATCCGCTCCCTCCTCCGGTTCCGGTTCCGGACCTCGGAGCCTCCAGCGGCGCCGGCGCCTCCGGGCCGTTCTGCCGGCCCTCCTGCTGCTGCCGCTGGCGGGCGCCTGCGGTGACACCGGCGGGCTGGCCGGCGCCGGGGCGACCCCGACCGCGAGCGGGCCCGTACATCTGTGGCCGGGGCGTGCGGGGGCCGTCGTACCGCCCGCGGATCCGGGAGGTGCGCCGCCCGAGTACGTACCGGGGATCGCGCCCGTGCAGGACCAGAACGTGCACGCGATCGACCCGGCGACCCTGGTGCAGGCCGAGCTGCGGGCGCACCCGAACGTGCAGACCGGCCCCGACGGGATGCCGCCCGAGACCGTCGCCGCGATCAAGGAGTGCGGGGCGGACGGGGCCGATCCGAAGAAGTGTCCGGTGCTGACGCCGTACTACCGGGACCTCACCGGCAACGGCAAGGACGAGCTGATCGTCGGCATCGAGTACCCGGAGCAGCAGATGTCCGTGCGCGTGTACACCGCGGACGCCGAGGGCCGGCTCAACCGGATCATGGCCACCACCGACACCGTCATCAGCGTCGAGCTGGCCGGACGGGACGTGATCCTGCGCGTCCCCAGCGGCAACGCCGGCTACGAGGTGAACACCACCTGGTCCTGGGACGAGACGCAGCGCTCGATGCTGCCGACGTGGGAGCAGATCGTCCGGGTGCCCGGCAGCACCGGTCCGGGCCGGGCGCCGGGCCCGTCCCCGAGTCCGAGTCCGAGTCCGGGCGCGGGAAAAGCCTCGGGAGCGACCTCGGGAACGGCCTCGCCGGGGGCCTCGCGGTGAGGCTCCGGCTGCCGTCGTGGACGGCGACGCTGACCTGGAAGTCGGCGTGCTTCATCGTGCTGATGTGCTGCTCGCTCGCCGCGGTGCTGGGTGTGCTCGTGCACGTGGAGGTGACCCGGCAGACCGTCGCGACGGCCCGCGAGAAGGCCCTCGGCAAGCTGAACGACGCCTCGCGCGCCTACGAGGCCGGCGAGGTGCTGCCGCCGGAGTCCGGGCTGGACCCGGCCGGGCTCCCGGACCAGCTGCGCGCGCTGGCCCTGTCCGGGCAGCGCGGGACGCTCGTGGCCCGGTTCGGGGACCGGCAGCTGATGTGGGCGGCGGCTCCGGCCGACGGCAAGGCGCTGGCCACGGCCGTCGACTACGGGCAGAGCGCGCGGACGATCTCCGGGCTGGACAACGCGATCATCGGCTCCTCGGTGCTGGCCATCGGCGGGACGCTGCTGGTGGGCGCCTTCGCCGTGACGCGGGTGACGCGACGGCTGCACCAGACGGCGACGGTGGCCCGCCGGATCACCCAGGGCGACCTGGACGCCCGGGTCGGGGACCCGCGCACGAAGGACTCCTCGCGGCACCAGGACGAGGTGGCGACGGTGGCGGCGGCCCTGGACACGATGGCGGGCAGCCTGCAGACCAGGCTCCAGCGGGAGCAGCGGTTCACGGCGGACGTGGCGCACGAGCTGCGCACCCCGCTGACCGGTCTGCAGGCGGCGTCGGAACTGCTGCCCGAGGGACGGGCGACGGAGCTGGTGCAGGAGCGGGTGCGCACGATGCGGCAGCTGACGGAGGACCTGCTGGAGATCTCCCGGCTCGACTCGGGCAGCGAGGTGGTGGAGACGGACCTGCACCAGCTCGGGCGCCTCGCGCGGCGGGTGGTGCGGGCGTCGGGGACCGGTACCGAGGTGGTCGTGGTGCGGGACGCGCACGTGGAGACGGACCGGCGGCGCCTGGAGCGGGTGCTGGGCAACCTGGTCGCCAATGCCCACAAGCACGGGCGGGCGCCGGTGGTGATGACGGTGGACGGGCCGGTGGTGACCGTACGGGACCACGGCGACGGCTACCCCGAGTACCTCGTGTCCCACGGGCCCCAGCGGTTCCGTACCGGGGACGGAAGCAAGGGGCACGGGCTGGGGCTGACCATCGCGGTGGGACAGGCCGAGGTCATCGGGGCAGGGCTGGTGTTCCGGCAGGCGGCGGACGCGGGGGGCGGGGCGGAGGCCGTACTGACCCTGGTCGAGGCCCGGCTGCCGTGAGGCCCCGCCGGCCGGTCACACCGGCCGGTCACACCGCCGGCGGGGTCGGCTTCGTCCAGGGCCAGCGGAGCTTCGGCTTCTGGCCGTCCGGGGCGTAGACGTACTTCCAGCCCTTCTGGAGGCCCAGGCGCTTGGAGTACCCCGCCGGGACCCGCTCGTAGAGCAGCACCGTGGGGGCGCCGCCGTCCGGGGCCGGGACCGGGATCTCGTACCACTTGGACGGGTGGCCGGTCGGGCCGAGGAGGATCGGCAGGCTCCGGCCGTCCATCGGACCGCCCTCGAAGGGGGTGGGTTGGCTTCTCACCCCTCCAGTCTCACAGCTTTTCGGACGTCACAGCTTTTCGGACGTCACAGCTGTTCAGGGGTCACAGCTGTTCAGGGGTCACAGCTGTTCAAGGGTCACAGCAGGTGGGCCGCCTCGGAGACCACCGGGATCACCCGGCGGGCCAGTACCCCCACCGGGCCGTCCGCCGATTCGAGCGCGAGGGCGGCGCGGGCCGCCGCGGCCGTCTCCGGATCGGTGGCGGCCGTGGCCGTGAGGAGGGCGATGAACTGGTCCACCAGCCAGTCCCGGAGCGAGTCGATCTCGGGCTGCTTCCCCTCGTCGATCCAGATCAGCGAGGCCGCCTCGACCGCCGTGATCCACGTGCGCACCATCATGCGCAGCCGCGGGCCGGGGGCCGGTACGCCGAGGTGGAAGAGGATCGCCTCGGCCGCCGCCCGGCGGATGCCGTCGACGGTGGCGGTGGTGCGGGAGGTTTCGACCACGCTGCCGCCCTGGAGGAGGGCGGCGAAGCCGGCGTCGTGTTCGTCGACGAAGGCGAGGTACCGGTCCAGGGCCCGGGAGAGCCGCTGGGTCAGGGGGCCGGCCTGGGGTTCGGCGAAGCAGAGCCGCAGGACGTCGGCGGCCGAGCCGAGGGCGGCCTCGTAGAGCTGCTGCTTGCCGCCGGGGAAGTAGCGGTAGACGAGGGGGCGCGAGACTCCGGCGGCCTCGGCCACGTCGTCCAGCGAGACCTCCTCCGGCGCCCGGTGTGCGAACAACGTCAGGGCCGCGTCGAGGAGCTGGGCCCGGCGCTCCTCGACGCTCAACCTGCGGTACGCCCGTACGGCTGTCATGTCCGCAGGGTAGCCCCACCCCGCGGCCCTGGGGTGAGGGGTGTTCAGGCGGGGTTCAGGCGAGGAGGCCCGAGCTCTTCCAGAGCTTGCGGCCGACTCCGCGCATCACGCCTATGTCGTCGAGGAAGTCGGTGAGCCGCTTGGCCCCGGTCTGCATGACCTCCCGGCGGTGGCCGCTGGCCTTGACCTGGGCGAGCGCCTCGTGCCGGTCGAGGCCGATGTTGTCGTAGACGTGGGGGTTCACGAAGGCCTGGGAGAAGACGCGGGCGGCCTGGCCGCAGCTCACGCGGGTGAGTTCCTGCTCCCAGCGCGGGGCGGTGAGCATCTGGCGGCGCAGTTCCTCGCGGGCGTAGCGGACGTGGCGCGCCTCTTCGATGACGTGGATGCGGGTGACTCCGCGGACGAGGGGCTGGACGCGCTCGTCCGGGAAGGTCAGGCGCTGCATCCAGTCGAGGACCTCCTCGCCGAGGAGGGTGCAGGCGAAGGAGCCGGGGGTGGTGGAGATGGTCTTCAGGATGCGGGCGAGGTTGTGGTTGGAGCGGGAGACCGGGTACGCGGGGGCGCCGCCCGTTTTGATCATGCGGGCGAACATCATGGAGTGGCGGCACTCGTCGGCGATCTCGGTGAGCGCGTACCGGACGTGGTTGCTGGTCAGGGACTTGTCGTAGACGTGCCGGACCAGGAGCTGCATGAGGATGATCTCGAACCAGATGCCGAGCGAGCCGAGCGCGGCCGCCTCGTGGCGGGAGAGTTCGATGCGCTGCTCCTCGCCCATCTTCTTCCAGAGCGGGGTGTCGAAGAGGGAGAGCAGCTCGGGCGGCCAGTAGTACTTGCCGTCGATGGGCGGGGCGTCCCAGTCGAGTTCCTTGTCCGGGTCGAAGGAGTGCTTCGCCGAGGATTCGAGCAGCCGCTCGGCGATCTGCTCGCGGTCCTTGAGCAGGCCGAGGGCGTCGCGCAGCTCGGCTCGTTCGGTCACGGTGGTCATGGCTTCGGACACCTCTGCGTCGAGTTACCGGCGGTCACTCCTTATGAGACTGCCTGTCAGCAAGACCGTCAATCCCCCGCGCACGACTTGTTGACCGCGCGTCTACCAACGTGTGACGCTGCCAACTGTCCAGCCCCGTACGGAAGTACGCGACTACGTGAGGCGAGGGGGCGTCAGTGTCGACGCACGAGCTCTACACCAACGATCCGGGCGAGACCGTCTGGCCGGTCCCCGCATCCGGCAATGCCCGTTTCAGCTGGGAGTACGACGGCGGCCGCGAGCGGCTGCTGGCCCTGTACCAGAAGGGCAAGGACAAGCAGTGGGACGGCGCCAAGCGCATCGACTGGTCCATCGAGGTGGATCCGTACGATCCCCTGGGCACCCCGGACGAGGCGCTTCCGCTGCACGGCACCCGGCACTGGGCCAAGCTCACGGAACGGGACCGGGGCGAGCTGCGCCGGCACTACAGCGCATGGAACTTCAGCCAGTTCCTGCACGGCGAGCAGGGCGCGATGGTGTGCGCGGCGCGCATCGTCGAATCGGTACCGGACCTCGACGCGAAGTTCTACTCCGCCACCCAGACCATGGACGAGGCCCGGCACGCGGAGATCTTCGGGCGCTTCCTCCACGAGAAGATCGGGATGCTCTACCCGATCAACGACAGCCTCCAGGGACTGCTCGGCGACACCCTGCGCGACTCCCGCTGGGACATGCCGTACCTGGGCATGCAGGTACTCATCGAGGGGCTGGCGCTGGCCGCCTTCGGGATGATCCGCGACACCACGAACAAGCCGCTGCCCAAACAGATCCTGGCCTACGTGATGCAGGACGAGGCCCGCCACGTGGCGTTCGGGCGGATGGCCCTGCGCGACTACTACAAGCAGTTGTCGGACGCCGAGCTGCGCGAGCGCGAGGAGTTCGTGATCGAGGGCTGCTACCTGATGCGGGACCGGCTGCGCGGGGTGGAGGTGCTGGAGAACTTCGGCATCTCGCGCGCGGAGGCGGAGGAGTTCAGCGAGCGGTCGGAGTTCCTGGCGCTCTTCCGCAAGCTGCTGTTCAGCCGGATCGTGCCGTGCGTGAAGGACATCGGGCTGTGGGGCGAGCGGCTGCAGAAGGCGTACCTGGACATGGGCGTCTTCGAGATGGGGAACTCCAACCTGGACCTGCTGATGAGCCAGGACGAGGAGATCGCCGAGGCCCTCGACCGGGAGCGGTTCGCGGCCGAGGAGGAAGAGCGGGTGGCGGAGGTGGCGGAGGCCATCACGGAGGGCGCGGGCACGGGCGCCTAGAGCGGCGGGCGGCACGGGATACCCCGGGCGGCCGGATCGGTGGCCGGGGCAGCCCCTGCCGGGCCGGGCCGACGGGCCGGCTGACAGACCCTGCCGACAGACCCGGCCGACGGCCCTGGTTCAGGGGGCGGACCGCGCGGGCGTGGACAGTGCCGCCTCCATCACCGCGCGGGCGATCGGTGCGGCCGCGCCGTTGCCGCTGATGTCCCCGCGGACGGCCGACGCGTCCTCGACGACCACCGCGACCGCCACGGCCGGGGGCCGGCCGCCCGCCGGCTTGGCCCAGGAGATGAACCAGGCGTACGGGGTGCCCGCGTTGCCGACGCCGTGCTGGGCCGTGCCGGTCTTGCCGCCGACCACCGCGCCGGGGATCGCCGCGTTGCGGCCGGTGCCGTTCTCGACCACCTTCACCATGAGCTCCTGCATCCGCATCGCGGTCAGCGGGGTCATGGCCCGGCCGAGGCTGTGCTGGTCGGCGCGGCGGACCGGGTCCCCGTCGTCCTGGGTCGTGCGGTCCACCAGGTAGGGGGCCTTGAGCTCGCCGCCGTTGGCGACTGCCGCCGCCACCATCGCCATCTGGAGCGGGGTGGCCTTGGTGTTGAACTGTCCGATCGAGGACAGGGCCAGCTGGTCGGGGCTCATGTCGGTGTCGAAGTTCGACCGTGACACCCAGGCCGGCACCCGCAGCCGCGCGTCGTTGAAGCCGAACCGCCGCGCCGCCTCCGTCATCCCGCGCAGCCCGACCTGTACGCCGATCTTCGCCATCACCGTGTTGCACGACCACTGCACCGCGTCCGCCATCGAGGCGTCGGCGCAGCCCGTACCGGCGTTCGGCAGCAGGGTGCTGGTGCCGGGCAGCGGGTACGGGTCCGGGGTCTCGGTCGGCGCGTCCACGTCGGTGACCACGCCCGCGTCGAGGGCGGCGGCGGCCGTCACGATCTTGAACGTGGAGCCGGGCGGATACGTCTCGCGCAGCGCCCGGTTGAGCATCGGCTTGGCGGGGTCGGCGTTGAGCTTCTCCCAGGCCGCCTTGACCTGCGGCCCCGTGCCGGAGAGCAGCGCCGGGTCGTAGGAGGGGCTGCTGACCAGGGCGAGGATCCTGCCCGTGGCCGGCTCGACGGCGGCGACGGCGCCCCGCTTGCCCGCGAGCCCGGTGTACGCGGCCAGCTGCATGTTCGCCCGGATGGTGGTGGCGGCGTTGCCGCCGCCCGGGCGGCCGCGGGAGAGCTCGTACCAGAGCGGGAAGGCCGAGAGCCCGGGGTCGGTGCCGGAGAGGACGGGGTCCTCGGCGCGTTCCAGGAAGCTGGTCCCGTAGGTCTGGGAGGCGAAGCCGGTGACGGGCGCGTAGAGCGGTCCGTTCTTGTACGTGCGCTCGTAGCGCAGCAGTTGGCGGCTGTCCCGGGAGCCGGTGACGGGGCGGCCGTCGACGATGATGTCCCCGCGCGGTTCCGCGTAGCGCTCGATGGCGGGGCGTTTGTTGGCCGGGTTCGCGCCGTAGCCCGCGGCCTCCCAGACCTGCACGCGGGTGACGTTGACCAGCAGGGCGACGAGCAGCAGGGCGCAGAAGTACGCGCACCAGCGGATGTAGCGGATCACGCGTCGGCCTCCTCGGCCGGTCCGGGTCTGCGGGCGCTGTCGCTGAGCCGGACGAGGAGGGCGACGATGATCCAGTTGGTGACCACGGAGGAGCCGCCCTGGGCGAGGAAGGGCATGGCCATGCCGGTCAGCGGGATCAGGCCGGTGACTCCGCCGGCGATGACGAACACCTGGAGCGCGACGATCGAGGCGAGTCCGGTGGCGAGGAGCCGCCCGAAGGGGTCGCGCAGCGCCAGCCCGGCGCGGAAGCCGCGGGCGACGAGGAGCCCGTAGAGGAGCAGGATTGCGGTGAGGCCGACGAGGCCGAGCTCCTCCCCGGCGGTGGCGAGGATGAAGTCGGACTTGGCGGCGAAGCCGATGAGGAAGGACTGGCCGTGGCCGAGCCCGGCGCCGAGCAGCCCACCGGCCCCGAAGGCGAAGAGGGACTGGGCGAGCTGGCCGGGGCCGTCGCCGCGTTCGATGGAGGCGAAAGGATTCAGCCAGTCGTCCACGCGGCCGTGCACGTGCGGCTCGAACGTCCCGACCGCGTACGCGCCCACGGCCGACAGCAGCAGCCCGATCGCGATCCAGCCGATCCGGCCGGTGGCCGTGAACAGCATGATCACGAAGAGGCCGAAGAAGAGCAGCGAGGTCCCGAGGTCGCGCTCCAGGACGAGCACGCCGACGGAGAGCAGCCAGATGGCCAGGATCGGGCCGAGGACCCGGCCGGGCAGCAGCCTCAGCTTCCAGAAGAGGGTGCGCCCGGTGAGCGCCAGGGCGGTGCGGTTCGCCGCCAGGTAGGAGGCGAAGAAGACGGCGAGCAGGATCTTGGCGAACTCCCCCGGCTGGAAGGAGAGCCCGGCGAACCGGATCCAGATGTGCGCCCCGTTCACCGCCGGGAAGAAGACGGGCACCAGCATCAGCACGAGTGCGACGGCGACGGACAGGTACGCGTACTTCTGCAGCACCCGGTGGTCGCGCAGCAGCGCGACGGCGAGCACGAAGAGCACCACCCCGAGTGCGGACCAGCGCAGTTGCTCACCGGCGGTGGCGTTGCCGGGGGTGGTGACGTCGAGGCGCTGGATGAGGACGAGGCCGAGGCCGTTGAGCAGGACGGCGATCGGGAGCAGCAGCGGATCGGCGTACGGGGCGTACAGGCGGACGGCCAGGTGGGCGACGAGCGCGGCCATGGCGAGGCCGGCGGCGTAGTGGGCGGCGGGTGCGGGGATGCGGCCGGTGGTGGCGAGCCCCACGTAGAGGTGGCCGAGGACGGCGATCAGGACGGCGCCGAAGAGCAGCGACAGCTCGACTCCGCGACGCTTGGGCGCACGGGCGTCGGGTGGCGGTGGCGGGGCGGGTTCCGTCACCTTCGCCGTCAGAGCGGTCATACGGGGAAACGTAGCAAGGAGCCGGGCCGTATGTCCGCTTATGTCATAGTGTGCCGAAGAGTCGTCAGAACTGGTCGGAAGCGAAGTAACAGATCAGGAGTCTCCTTCTCATGGGACCTGCGGAGTTCATCGTCCTGGCCTTTCCGGAAGAACAGCTGCGGGTCGCGGCGGTCGAGGCGGTGATGGGGCTGCGCAAGGCCGGGGTCGTGCGGCTGATCGACGGGCTGGTGGCCACCAAGACCGCGGGCGGCGAGGTGCTGTCGGCGGAGTTCGACGAGTTCGTCGAACTCCGGGGCCTGCTCGCCCACCGCGAGGCGGCCCCGCTGATCGGCCCCGAGGACGTCAGGGAATCGGCCGAACTGATGGACCGCGGCAGCTGCGCCCTCCTCCTGGTCGTCGAGCACGTGTGGGCCGAGGACGCCGCCATCGCCGTCCGTGCGGCGGGCGGCCGGATCGCGGGAGCGGTCCGCCTCCCGGCCGACCGGCTGGGGGTGGCCTGATGTTCATCCGCCCCATCGGTTCCGTCGTGAACCCGTCCGTGCGCCCCTCGGGCCACCCCCTGCTGCGCGGGATCCTGGCGCGCGGGGCCTACGTCTGGGACACGGCCCAGCGCCCGGCGGCAGTCGCGTCCCCGCAGCCCCGGGACGGCACGCCCCCGGCCGCCGCGGCCCCCGGCCCGACCGCCGCGCATCCCGGCCCGGCCGCCACGCATCCCGGACCTGCCCCCTCGCCCCCGGCGGCCCCCTCCGACCGCCGGGAGCCCGCGGCCACCCGCCCGGCTCCCCACTCCGGCCCGGGACCGGCCTCCCCCGGGGCCGATCTGACGGACCGCCTGACCCAACTGGCCGCCCTGGCCCGCGAGGGCCTGCTCACCCCGGAGGAGTTCTCCGCGGCCAAGGCCCGCCTGCTGTCCGGCTGACCCCGGGCCGAGCGGCCCGGGCGACTACTTCTGGGCGCCCCCTCCCGCCCCCTTCCGGGGGGCGTCCATGTCGATCGTCGGGGCGTCGGTGATGGTGAAGTCCGGTACGCAGGACGGCACCCGCTCCGTGGGTATCGAGCCGGCGCCCACATAGGTGAGCCGGGGCCGCACCGGATCCACGAGCACCAGGGTGTGCCCCGCGGGGAGCGTCCTCGCATTGATCGTCAGGACGAGACCCCCGCCCCCACCCTTCCTGAAGCCGAAGAGCTGCTCCTGGGACTCGCCCACGATCACGCCGCGTTCGTCCGTGATCAGGCCCACGGGCCCGTCGAAGCCGCCCGCCACCATGGGGCACTCCGCCTCCGGCTTCTCGGGAACCACGGCCACGGGTATGCCCAGTGCCCGGAGCTCCCGCTCCACGCCGGAGATTCCCTCGGGGTTGTACAGATCGACGACGATGGTGCCGTCATCGCTCCTGCTCACGGCGTACGCAGCCGAACCACCCCCCTGGTCCCCCATGACCGGCAGGGCGATCAGGCCGGCGGCCACCACGGCCGCCAGCCCGACCGCGAGGGGTATGCGCAGGCGCCGGACAGCCGAGCGGGCGACGAGCTCCGGCTCTCCGCCGGACTCCGCCCGGTCCGCGGCTATCGCCACGAGCTCCGCCTTCAGTCGCTCCTCGAACGCCGTGGGCCTGGTGCTCATCGTGCTACCTCCAACCGCTGTGCCGGGGCAGGGACGGCGGGGTCCGCCGGGGTTCTCAGCGCGCGCCGCGCGCGGTGCAGGCGGACCCGGATCGTGGCCTGGGTGACGCCGAGGGCCTGGGCGGCCTCGGCCGGTGTGAGGCCGTCGATGAAGACCAGGTCGAGCGCGGCCCGCAGCGGCTCCGACAGGGCGGCATGCCGCTCGGCCAGGTCACGGAAGGCCCGCTGTGCGTCTATCCGCTCCTCCAGGGCCGCCACGTCCTGGTCGTCGAGCAGCCTGCGTCCGCTGAGCCGTTGCAGCGCTCCGCGCTCGCGGGCGCCCGCACGGGCGTGGCTCGCCAGCACGTTGCGCGCGATGCCGTAGAGCCAGGCGATCGGCACGCCCTTGTCGGGCCGGTAGCCGGCCACGTCCTTCAGTGCGGCGAGGAAGATGTCGGCCGTCAGGTCCGCCGCCAGGTGCGGGTTGGTGACCCGCCGGGTGACGAACCCGAGCACGGCGTCGATGTGCTCCTCGTAGAACGCTCCGAACCCCTCCGGCGTCCGGAGGTCCGGTGGCCCGGCCCCCGCCCACCCGGAGTCCTTCCCCCTGCTCCCCGTCCTCGCGGTGCCCGCCCCCGCGCGGTCCTCGTGTGCGCTGTCCACCCCGGCCCCTCCCCTGGTCTCCGGGACCCCGTCGGCCCCTCACCCCCTACTTGGCAAAAGCCGCATCAAGCGTTTCATCGGGCCCGGCCGACGGCCGTAGGCCGACCGGGTGAGCAGGGCGGCACGGCCGCCCCGGCTGGGCGATTTGTCATACCGCGCATGGCAGCATCGGCCGCCAGGAGGTGACCCCATGTCACGACGACGCAGACGTCGGCTGCTTCGCGCCGCGTGCCTCGCCGCAGCCCTCGTCACGGCCGGCCCGCTCCCCGTCACCCACGCCGAGCCCACCACCCCCGGCGTCCCCGCGGCCCCGGAAGCACCCGCCGCACCGGACACCCCGGACACTCCCGCGACCTCTGACGCCCTCGCAGCCCCCGCCTCCCCCGCCGAACCCGTCGGCGTGCTCCTCACCCGCCTCCAGGGCCTCTACCAGCGCGCCGAGCAGGCCTCCGAGGCCTACAACGCCGCCGAGACCGCCCTCACCGGCCGCCAGCGCGAGGAGCGCCGGCTCAGCACCGAGCTCGGCAGGGCCCGTACCGCCGTCACGGACGCCCAGGCCACCACCGGCCGGCTGGCGCGCGAGCAGTACAAGGGAGCCCGCGGGTTCTCCCCGTACGCCCGGATGCTGTTCGCCGGGGACCCCCAGGGGGCCCTGGACCAGCGCCGGGTCGCGGAGCACGAGGGCGCCCGGCGGGCCGCCGCGCTGGAGCGGCTCACCAAGGGCGAGAAGCACGCCGACGCCCTCGCCACCGCCGCCCGCAAGGCCCTGGACTCCGAGCAGAAGCTGGCCGCGGAGACCAAGGGGCGCAAGGAGGAGGCCGCCGCGCAGCTCAAGGAGGTCGAGCGGATGCTGGCCTCGCTCAGCCCCGCCCAGCTCACCGAGCTGGAGACGCGCGAGGCCGAGGACACCGCCACGGCGCAGCGGGAGCTGGTCGGTTCGGGGAAGCTGGGGAGCCCCGGAGCGCAGTCGCGCCGTCCCACCGCGGCCGGCGGCACGGCCCTCACGTACGCGGCGGCGCAGATCGGGAAGCCGTACGTCTGGGGCGCCGAGGGGCCGGCTTCCTTCGACTGTTCCGGGCTGACCTCGCAGGCCTGGGCGCACGCGGGCCGCGAGATCCCCCGGACGAGTCAGGAGCAGTGGGCCCGGCTGCCCCGGGTGCCGCTCGACGAACTGCGCCCCGGGGACCTGGTGGTGTACTTCCCGACCGCCACCCACGTGGCCCTGTACGTCGGCGACGGCAAGGTCATCCAGGCGCCCCGGCCGGGCGCGCGGGTGAAGGTCTCGCCGATCGCGGCGAATCCGCTGCTCGGCGCGGTGCGGCCGGACCCGGACGGGGCGCCGCTGTCCGCCTTCACCCCGCCGCCGCTGCCCGAGCCGGGCGGGTCCGAGCCGGGCGGGTCCGCGGAGGCGGGGGACGATGCGGGTTACTCCGGCGAGACCGGGCCCGCGACGTCGGCGAGGTAGTCCGCCGCGTCCTCGGGGTCGTAGAAGTACGCGTCGAAGTCGGCCGGGTTGTCGAAGCCGTTGGCGAAACGATCCGCCACCGGCTGGAGCTGCCCGGCCGCACCGATCAGGTTCAGCACGTGCTCCGGCGGGACCCCGAGCATCGCGTTCGTCCACTGGGTGGCGGGCTTGCCGCTGGTGAACCAGTACTTGTCGAAGGTCGCCTTCATCCACGCCTCGTCGAACGGCTTGTCCCCGTGCATGAGGATCGAGGAGAGGTACGAGGCCGCGCACTTGGCGGCGGAGTTCGAACCCTGCCCGGTGATCGGGTCGTTGGCGACGACCACGTCCGCCACGCCCAGCACCAGCCCGCCGCCGGGCAGCCGGCCGACGGGGTTGCGGACGACGGGGGCGTACCGCCCGGCGAGCGTGGCGCCCGCGTCCGTCAGCTCCACCTTCGTCGCCCGCGCGTACTCCCAGGGAGTGAACTTCTCCATGAGTTCCAGCGTCAGCGCGAGGTGGTCCGCCGGGTTCTTGACCCCGCCGAAGACGTCCAGCGGTCCGCCCGGGATCCCCTCCCAGAACAGGATGTCGGCCCGCCCGGAGGTGGTCAGCGTCGGCATCACGAACAGCTCGCCGGCGCCCGGGACCAGATTGCAGCGCACGGCCTCCGTCTCCGGGTGCTCGGGGCGCGGAGCCAGCCCGTGCACGTACGACACGGCGAGCGCGCGCTGCGGGGCGTCGTACGGGGAGCGGGCCGCGTCCCGCCCGAACAGCGAGACCAGCTCGCCCTTGCCGGCCGCGACCAGCACCAGGTCGTAGGTGCGGGAGAAGAAGTCCAGGTCGGAGACGGAGGCCCCGTGGATGACCAGCTGGCCGCCGCGCTGCGCGAAGGTGTCGAGCCAGCCGGCCATCTTCACGCGCTGGTCGACGGACTGGGCGAAGCCCTTCAGCCGGCCGAGCCAGTCGACGGCGCGGCTGCTGTCGGGGGCGGAGACCGAGACGCCCAGGCCCTCGATCTTCGGCGCCTGCTGCTCCCAGAAGTTCAGCCCGAGGTCCCGCTCGTGCTGGAGCGCCGTGTCGAACATGACTTGCGTGGACATGACCCGACCGGTGCGGATCTCGTCCGCCGTCCGGTTGGACATGAGGGTGACCTCGTACCCCTTCGCCTGGAGTCCGAGGGCGAGCTGGAGGCCGGACTGGCCGGCGCCGACGACGAGTATCTTGCGCATCTGGACGTTCTCTATTCGGGGGTCGAGTCGAGGGCGTGGCCCACGAGGGTCATCAGGGATTCCAGGACCGTCACCCGGCGCCGCGCGTCCATGATCACGACGGGTACGTGCGCCGGTATGGTCAGCGCCTCCCGCACGTCCTCCGGTGCGTACGACGGCGTCCCCTCGAAGTGGTTGACGGCCACGGCGTACGGCAGCCCGCAGCTCTCGAAGTAGTCGAGCGCGGGGAAGCAGTCGCGCAGCCTCCGGGTGTCGGCGAGGACGATCCCGCCGACGGCCCCGCGCACCAGGTCGTCCCACATGAACCAGAAGCGCTCCTGGCCGGGGGTTCCGTACACGTACAGGACGAGGTCGTCGTCGAGCGTGACGCGGCCGAAGTCCATGGCGACGGTGGTGGTGTGCTTGTCCGGGGTCCCGGACAGGTCGTCGGTCGGAGCGGCGGCCTCGGTCATCACCGCCTCGGTGCGCAGCGGCCGGATCTCGGAGACGGAACCGACGAACGTGGTCTTGCCCACCCCGAAACCGCCCGCCACCAGCACCTTCACGGCGACGGGTGCGCGCGAGCGGTCGTACTGCCAGGGCTGTACGGGCTCGTCCGGACCGGTGCCCGGACCGGCATCCGGGTGCGCGGAGGAGGAGACGGCGGAGGAGAAGAGGTCGGTTTCAGAGACGGCGGAGCCCACTGAGCACCCTTTCGAGCAGAGCGCGGTCGGGACGGCCGCTGCCGTGGCCGGTCCCGTAGACACGGATCCGGCCCTGGTCGGCGAGGTCGCTGACCAGGACGCGGACCACGCCGAGCGGCAGCTTCAGCAGTGCGGCTATCTCGGCGATCGTCCGCATGCGGCGGCAGACCTCGACGATCGCCGGCATCTCCGGCATCCGGTCGGGCTTGCGCGGTTCCGACACCTTGGTGTCGAGGGCCGCGACGAAGGTCTCGACGTTCAGGACCTGGGTGAAGCGGGTGCGGCCGCCCGTCAGCGAGTACGGGCGTACGCGGGCGGGACGGCGGTCGGCGCCGCGTATCGGCAGCCGGTCGGAGGCCGGACTCCTCACGGGGTGTTCTCCATCGACTGGCGCAGCTCACTGCGGACTTCGGGGGTCAGGACGTGGCCGGCGCGGCCCACGAACAAGGCCATGTGGTACGCGACGACGCTCATGTCGCAGTCGGGCGTGGCGTGCACGCCGAGGAGCGAGCCGTCGCTGATGGACATGACGAACACGGAACCGTGCTCCATGGCCACCATCGTCTGCTTGACCGAGCCGCCGTCCATCAGGGCGGCGGCGCCCGTGGTGAGCGAGCCGAGGCCGGAGACGATGGTCGCGAGATCGGCGGAGGCGCCGCGGGGGCCGCTGGGGCGGGCGGGTGCGGAAGGTGCGCCCGGTGTGTCGGGTGCCACCGGATCGGAGGACAGCAGGAGGAGCCCGTCCGAGGAGACGACGGCCACCGAGTTGACCCCGGGGACCTCCTCCACGAGGTCGGTCAGCAGCCACTGAAGGTTGCGGGCCTGGGTGCTCAGTCCGTACGTACTGGACGCGTTCATGTGCGTGCCTCCTGTGCGGTGTCCCCCCGGTCGGTCTGCCCCTGGTCCTGCGGCGGGCCCTGTCGGGGGTCCTGCGGCGCGTCCTGTCCGGGGGCCTGCGCGAGCTCGGCCTCCACGACGCGCCGCCCGTCCTGGGCGCCCCGGTAGAACCCGCCGAGCCGGCGGCGCAGCTCGTCGGCGTCCACCCGGCCCGGCGCCGGGCGCACCTCGTCCGTGCGTCCGGCGGCCACCGTGCGCGGGCTCCGCTTCGGGAGCCCCTTGTCGGTGAGGACCTCCTCGGGCCCGGTCCCGTACGGGGCGGGCGCGGGCGCCTCGGCGGCCTGGTCCGGGTGCGGCTGCCCGGCCGGCGCCCCGGCCTGCGGCGGTACGCGGAACACCTGCTCGGCGGGCACCTCGACCGGGGCCGGGACGCGGAACACCTGCTCCGTGGGCGGCAGCTGCCCGGCCGGAGGCACGAACCCCGCCGGTGCGGGCTCCGGAGCCACCCGTGCGGGCGGCTCCGCGGCGGAGGCCCGCGCGGACTCGTGCGCGGGCTCGGGCTCGGGGAAGGCGCCGGGGGCGGATCCGGGCTCGGGCTCGGGCTCGGCGAACGGGGCGGGCTCCGGGTCCACGGCCGGTGCCATGGTGACGGCTTCGGGCGCGGCTTCGTACGCAGCCGGGGCAGGCTCCGCCATGAGCGGCTCCGGCTCCTGCTCCACCGCGAAGGCGGGCTCCGGCCGGTCCGGGGCCGCCGGGGCCGCCGCGGCCTCGGGCGGGAGGCCGGCAAGGCCCCGTACGCGTGCGGGGAGGGTGTTCTCGTTGGCCTCCGCGATCACCCCGGGCAGGTGCAGCGCGGGTGCGCCCGGCGCGCCCAGGGTGTGGACGGGCGAAGCCGGCGGGGTGGCGGGCAGCAGCGCGGCCGGTACGACGACCAGGGCCTCCGTACCGCCGTGCTGCGGGGCGCGCAGTTCCGCGCTCACCCCGTGCCGGGCCGCGAGCCGCCCGGCCACGTACAGGCCGAGGCCCAGGCCGTGTTCGGACTCGGGCTCCTCGTCGTAGGCGTCGGGCGTGGCCAGCCGCTCGTTCAGGGTCGTCAGCCGGTCCCCGGTGATCCCGATGCCCTCGTCGACCACGGAGAGCACCACGTCGCCGGAGTCCAGCAGCCAGCCGGACACCTTGACCTTGGCGTCGGGCGGGGAGAAGGTCGTCGCGTTCTCCAGCAGCTCCGCCAGTACGTGCGAGATGTCGTCGGCGGCGTGCCCGGCGACCTGCGTGTACGAGGGCAGCACCCCGAGGTCGACGCGCTCGTAGCGCTCGATCTCGCTGACCGCCGCCCGCATGACGTCGACCAGCGGCACCGCCGCGCCCTGGCCGTGGCCGTGTTCCTGGCCGGCGAGGACGAGCTGGTTCTCGTTGTGGCGGCGCATCACGGTCGCCAGGTGGTCGAGCTTGAAGAGGGTGGAGAGGCGGTCCGGGTCCGGCTCCTCGGACTCCAGCTCCTCGATGACGGCGAGTTGGCGCTCGACGAGCCCCAGGGTCCGCAGGGACAGCGACACGGACGCGGTCGACATGATGCGGCGGTGCTCTTCCAGCCCCGCCCGCAGCTGCGACAGCTCCTCCTCCAGTGCCTCCCGGCCGGCCGAGAGCGCCTCGTTGCGGCCGATGAGGCGGCGCCGGTCGGCGTCGAGTCCGGCGATCCGGGTGTGCAGGGAGACCGTCTGGTCGCGTACCGCGTTGAGGTGGCGCACCACCTCGGCGAACTCGTCGTTGCGGCCCGTGAACCGGACCGGTTCCACCGAGCCCTCCGGCGTGGCCAGCCGGGCCGCGCCGCGCCGCAGGACCGACAGCGGCCGGGTGAGGGAGCGTGCGATGGCGGTGGAGATGCCGAGGGTGACGAGGAACAGCACGCCGAGGAAGGCGACCATGACCTCCAGTGCGGTCACGTCGTCGTCGCGCAGTGCGGCGAGGGCGGTGGCGCGCTGGGCGGCGAGGGTGGCCTCGACGGAGCGCATCCGGTCGACGCGGGCGGTGAGGGCGGGGCCCACGGTGCCGGGGTCGAGCTTGCGGTCGGCGGCCGACAGGGCCGGCCGGTCGGTGAGCCGCTTGAGGTAGTCGTCGGCCGTCTTGACCTCGGGTCCGGTGACGGTGGCGGTGAGGCTCTGGCGCACGTCGGGGCGTGCGGCGCGCGCGAAGTCGTCGAGCGCGCCCTGCTCCCGTACGCGGGCCCGCTGGGCGGCGGCGGTGAGTTCGTCCACGGCGGCGGTGCCCGGCTGCCGGTCGCCGCCCGGTACGGACAGTGCGGCGAGGAGCAGTCCGCGGGTGGCGGAGGCCTGCTCCACGGCCTGCCCGAGGGCTGCCAGCGGGCGGGCGGTGACGAGGGCGTCGGCGGCGCGCGGCGGGGTCAGTTCGGCGAGCCGGCCGCTCGGTGCGAGGAGTTCGGCGATGACTCCGGAATAGGCCTGATGGGCGGCGAGGGCGCTGTCCTTGCCCTCGACGGCCTCGGTGCGGACGGCGCCGACCCGGCCGAGGGCGCGGGCGAGTTCCTCGTCGGCGTCGGCCTGGACCTCGGCGAGCTGGCGGTCGGTGCCCGCGGTGCGTTCCTGGACGGCGGCGGCCTGTGCGCCCCGGGCGCCGCCGGGGCGGCCCTTGGCCACGTACGCGGTGACGGCGTCGCGCTCGTCCCCGAGCAGGTGGGCCAGGGTGAGGGTCTGCCGGCTCCGGTCGGCGAGGGTGACCAGCTGCTGGGAGTCGTTCAGGTCCGCGGAGGCGGACAGGACGGCGGGTGCTCCCGCCGCGAGCACGGCGAGCCCGGCCACGGCGACCCCGATGACCAGCCTGCGGCGCACGCGGACGCGGCGCCCTGCGGGTGCGGTCGCGGCGACCGGGCCGCCGGGGGCTCGTCGGTCGGGTGCGGTGCCGTCGGGTGCGGTGCCGTTCGCGACGGTGCCGTTCTTCCGAGGCCGCTTCTTCTGCACCGGTGCTCGCAATCCTGTTTACGTGTGCTGCTCGTGCTCGTCGTCTGATGCCTGGCAGGTGATGCCCGGTACGTGCGCTGTTCGGTCGGTGCTGGTCGGTGCGTGGCGCTTGCGCGCACCCACCGCCGTACCCGCCGTACCGCCTCAGACCCTCGCAGTGAGTTGGGAAGAGGGCCGCACATCGCCCGCCCGGCCACACGAAGGAGTGAACAGCACGGACGAGTTGGCGACCAACTCGGCGATCGGCTGTCAGGGCCCCGCCGTGGACGGGTGGTTGAAAGATCGATGCGGCTTTTGGCAGGATGCCCGCCCACATCACCGAGGGACACCCCGCACCCCCCGGGAGTCCCTTCCCTCCCCACCCGCCCCACTTTGGTCCGGACCTTTCTCGGCCCTTCCCGCCTCTACGGAGCCCCGCGCGGGCAGAATGTCCGCATGCGCATCGATCTCTGCTCCGCCCCCGGCAACCCGGAACGCCCCAACGAGGACTGGGTGTCGGCCGCGATCCCCGCCTCGGGCGGCGGAGTCCTGGTGGCCCTCGACGGGGTCACCCCGCCTCCCGGCGAGGTCGGATGCGCGCACGGAGTGCCGTGGTTCGCGGCCCGGCTGGGCGGCCGATTGACCGAACTGTCCGGATCGCGCCGGGACATGTCCCTCGACCGCGTCCTGGCGGAGTCCATCCGCGCCACCGCGGACGCCCACCGCGACACGTGTGACCTTTCTCACGTCCGGACCCCGCAGGCGACGGTGGTCGTGGTCCGCTGGGACGCCTCCTGGGTCGAACACCTCGTGCTCTCGGACTCCGTACTCCTCCTCCAGGCGCCCGGAGGGGAGGTGCGCGCGGTCCTCGACGACCGGCTGGACCGGATCCCGCGCGAGCTGCTGCGCACGGAGGCCTCCGCCGACACGCTGCGCAACGTGGAGGGCGGCTTCTTCACCGCCGCCGCCGACCCGGAGGTGGCCGCCCGGGCGGTGACCGGGCGGACCCCGCGTACGGAGGTACGGGCGCTGGCCGCGCTCACGGACGGGGCCAGCCGGTGGACGGACACCTTCGGGGAGGGCGACTGGGCCGCATGCCTGGCGGTGCTGCGCAAGGAGGGCGCGCAGTCGCTGATCGACCGGGTGCGCACGCTGGAATCGGACCCGGGCCGGGCGCACCGCCGCGAAAAGCGCCACGACGACGCGTCGGCGGCATACGCGGAGCTGTAGGGGGCGGCGTACGCGGAGCTGTAGGGGGCGGCTTACGCGGAGCTGTAGGGGGCCGGCTCTTGCGGAGCTGTAGGGGCTCCGGGCGGCCCGGGGATCCGGCGCTACTCCCCGCCCGCGTTCAACTGGTTGAGCAGCCGGGCCAGTTCCGCCACTTCCCCGCGGTCCCAGTCCGCGAGCTTGCGCATGTACTGCTCGCGCCGGGCGCCGCGGACCCGCAGGAAGCGCTCCCGGCCCTCCTCGGTGAGCCCGACCAGGAAGGCCCGCCCGTCCGCCGGGTCCGGCTCGCGGGCCAGCAGGCCCAGCACCTCCAGGGCCCGCAGCTGCCGGCTCATCGTGGCCTTGCCGACCCCGAAGTACGCGGCGAGCTCGGTCGCCCGCTGCCGCCCGGCGGCTTCCAGCCGGACGAGGAGCCCGTACGCGGCCGGTTCCAGCTCCGGGTGCAGCTCGCGCGCCATCTCCCCGGAGGAGGCGCGGGCCCGTCGGAGGAAGACGGACAGCTCCCGCTCCAGGGCAAGGAACTCCTGGTCTTCGGTCCCGTGCACGGCCCGCTCCTTCGCTGGTGTGTGGGCCACCAGTATTTCGCAGCGGGTACGCCGGGGGCCCGGGGCCCCGCCGAAGCGGGTGACCCCGGGCCCGCGGCCCGCCCGGATGCCCGGTTCCGGGTGCCCTGTACCCGGTACCAGGTGCCCTGATCAGGCCACGACGGCCACCGGGACCTCGACCTCGTCCGCGGCCAGGGCCAGCTCCAGGACCTGTCGTACGTCCGTCACCGGGTGCACCGACAGCCCGGCCAGCACCTCGGCGGGAACGTCGTCCAGATCGGCCTCGTTCCGCTTCGGGATGATGACGGTGGTCAGTCCGGCCCGGTGCGCGGCCAGGAGCTTCTGCTTGACCCCGCCGATCGGCAGCACCCGCCCGGTCAGCGAGACCTCGCCGGTCATGGCCACGTCCGTGCGGACCTGGCGGCCCGACAGCAGCGAGGCCAGCGCCGTCGTCATCGTGATGCCCGCGCTCGGACCGTCCTTGGGCACCGCGCCCGCCGGGAAGTGGATGTGCACGCCCCGGTCCTTCAGGTCGGCGACCGGGAGCTCCAGCTCGGCGCCGTGGGAGCGCAGGAAGCTGAGCGCGATCTGCGCCGACTCCTTCATCACGTCTCCGAGCTGGCCCGTCAGCGTGAGCCCGGCCGCGCCCGTCTCGGGATCGGCCAGCGAGGCCTCGACGAACAGGACGTCGCCGCCGGCCCCGGTCACGGCGAGGCCGGTGGCCACGCCCGGTACCGCGGTGCGCCGCTCGGACGGGTCCTGCGCGGACTCCGGTACGTGGTGCGGCCGTCCGATGAGTGCCCGCAGGTCGTCGGCTCCGATCCGCAGCGGCAGCTCCCGCTCCCCCAGCTCGTGCTGGGAGGCCACCTTGCGCAGCAGCCGGGCGAGGGAGCGCTCCAGGGTGCGCACGCCCGCCTCGCGGGTGTACTCCCCGGCCAGCTTGCGCAGCGCGTCCTCCTCCAGGACCACTTCCTCGGTGGCCAGGCCGGCGCGCTCCAGCTGCCGGGGCAGCAGGTGGTCGCGGGCGATGACGACCTTCTCGTCCTCGGTGTAGCCGTCGAGGCGGACCAGTTCCATCCGGTCGGCGAGGGCCTCGGGGATGGCCTCCAGCACGTTCGCGGTGGCGAGGAACACCACGTCGCTCAGGTCCAGTTCCACTTCCAGGTAGTGGTCCCGGAAGGTGTGGTTCTGGGCGGGGTCGAGGACTTCGAGCAGGGCCGCGGCCGGGTCTCCGCGGAAGTCGGAGCCGACCTTGTCGATCTCGTCGAGCAGGACGACCGGGTTCATGGACCCGGCCTCCTTGATGGCCCGTACGATCCGGCCGGGCAGCGCGCCCACGTACGTACGCCGGTGTCCGCGGATCTCGGCCTCGTCGCGGACTCCGCCGAGGGCCACGCGGACGAACTTGCGGCCCATGGCGTGGGCCACGGACTCCCCGAGGGAGGTCTTGCCGACGCCCGGAGGGCCCACGAGCGCCAGTACGGCCCCGCCCCTGCGCCCGCCGACGACGCCCATCCCGCGCTCGGAGCGGCGCTTGCGCACGGCCAGGTACTCGGTGATCCGGTCCTTCACATCGCTCAGCCCGGCGTGCTCCGCGTCCAGGACGGCGCGGGCTCCCCGGATGTCGTACTCGTCCTCGGTCCGCTCGTTCCAGGGCAGTTCGAGCACGGTGTCCAGCCAGGTGCGGATCCAGGACCCTTCCGGGGACTGGTCGCTGGAGCGCTCCAGCTTGTCGACTTCCTTGAGGGCGGCCTCCCGTACCTTCTCGGGCAGGTCGGCGGCCTCGACCCGGGCGCGGTAGTCGTCGGACTCCTCGCCCTCCTTCTCCCCGCTGAGCTCGCGCAGTTCCTTGCGCACGGCGTCGAGCTGACGCTTCAGCAGGAACTCGCGCTGGACCTTGTCGACACCGTCCTGGACGTCCTTGGCGATGGACTCGGCGACGTCCTGCTCGGCGAGGTGGTCGCTGAGGGCCTTGACGGCGAGGCGCAGCCGGGTGACGGGGTCGGCCGTCTCCAGCAGCTCCACCTTCTGCTCGACGGTGAGGAACGGGGAGTACCCGGAGTTGTCCGCGAGGGCCCCGACCCCCTCGATCTGCTGCACCCGGTCCACGACCTGCCAGGCCCCGCGCTTCTTCAGCCAGGTCGTGGCGAGCGCCTTGTACTCCTTGACGAGCTCGGTGACGGCCCCGGGCAGCGGATCGGGGACGGTCTCGTCCACCGTTTCGCCCTCGACCCAGAGCGCGGCCCCGGGCCCGGTGGTCCCGGCCCCGATACGGACCCGGCCGCGGCCCCGGATGAGCGCCCCGGGATCCCCGTCGGACAGCCGTCCCACCTGCTCCACGGTCCCGAGCACGCCGGTGCCCGCGTACTTCCCGTCGATCCGGGGCACGAGCAGCACCTTCGGCTTGCCGCCCGCGGCAGCGGCCTGCGCGGCCTCCACGGCACCCCGCACCTCGGCGTCGGACAGGTCCAGCGGAACGACCATCCCGGGCAGCACGACCTCGTCGTCGAGCGGCAGCACGGGCAGGGTGAGCGTTACGGACGTCGAAGCCATGATGTTCCCTCCGGCAGTGAAGTTGAGCTATGCCGACTCAATGCATCGGCGCGCCCCGATGTTCCCCAAGTGCCGTTCGCCGGGGGCGAACACTTGTCGTCGTGGGTGTCCGCATGGCGATCGCGCCGGGCGCCGGGCCCGGGTGCCTCGTCATGATGGGGCGCATGACGCACAGCGAGGACAAGCACGCACACACCGATTCACCGGCGATCGCCCTGCTCAAGGAGGTGGGCGCGGAGACCACGAAGCACTCGGGCGGGACGCTCCTGACCCACCTGCTGCGCGTCGAGGCACTGGTGGCCGCCTGGGGCGGCCGGCCGGCGCTCCGGGCAGCGGCACTGTGCCACGCCTTCTACGGAACCGACGGGCTGCCCCTGATACTCCTGGACCTTTCCGAACGGGCCCGCCTCACCGAGGCGATCGGTACGGAGGCCGAGGAGCTCGTCTACTTCTACGCGAGCTGCGACCGCGAGGCCTCCTACCCCGGCCTCTCCGCACCGGACGGGGCGTCGGCGGTCTTCCGGGACCGGTTCACGGGCGAGGAGTTCGTTCCGTCCCCCCAGCAGCGCCGCGACTTCGCCGAGCTCACGGCGGCCAACGAGCTGGACCTGGCACAGGTGAACGCGTCCTTCCGCGAACGCAACGGGGCCGGTCTGCTCGAACTGTTCACCCGGTGGTCCCCCCTGCTGTCGGAACCGGCCCGCCGCGATGTGACCGCCGTGCTCGGCTGACCCTCGCGGGCGCGGGTGCCCCTCGGGGGCACCGGCCGTCCGCCCGGCATCGGAGACGGTGCCGGGGCCGTGCGAGGCGCGGCTCAGGCCGCCGAGATGGTGACGTCGCCCGACGAGGTCCTGACGGCGAGCCGGGCGGGCGCGGACGGGTCCGCGGGGACGGTGATCTTTCGGTCGCCGGAGGCGGTGGAGACGTCGAGGGCGTACGGGGCCGCGGGAACGTTCACCTTGGCGTCGCCCGAGCTGGTCTTCACGGCGACCGAGGACGGCGCCTTCGCGAAGGCCAGGCGGACGTCGCCGGAGTCCGAACGGGCGTCCGCGCCCGGGCCGGCGAGTTCCTCGGCGGTGATCGAGCCCGAGGACGTACGGACCTTCAGCCCGCCTGCGATCCTGTCCGCCCGGACCGCGCCGGAGTCGGTACCCACCTCCAGCGCCCCGGCGATCCGGTCCGCCCGCACCCCGCCCGAGGACGTCACGACGTTGGCGGCGGCCACTCCCGACACCGTGACGCGGCCGCTGCTGCTCTTGGCCCGGACCGTGGCGGAGGCCGGCACCTCCAGCCGGTAGTCCACGGAACAGCGGCCCGAGCAGTCGCCTCTGGTGAGGGTCAGCACGCCGCCGGAGACCCGCTGGGCGGGCTCGGGCACGGTGTCGCCGCGGTAGTGGACGGTACGGCGGACGGTGACGCCCGGGCCGGAGCCCACGACCACGTCGATGGACCCGCTGCCGGCGTCCGAGACCTCGACCGCGGTGACGGCCTCGGCGACCGCGGCATCGGCGCTCGCCGTCTTCTCGGGGCCGCCGCGCGAGACGAGCGAGCCGAAGGAACAGCCCGAGAGCAGGAGCCCGGCGGCGAGGGCCGCGGCGGTGCAGGTGACGGTGGCCTTGGCCTTGGCGTTGCTCGGGAACGTCTTCGTCGTGGTCATGGTGTCGATCGTGCCCGGGCGGCCGCCGCGGGGGCATGGTGCACGTGCCCGGATCGGGGGTGGGGTTAACCCCCGGGATCCGGGATCCCGGATCCCGGGGGGGGCGGCCTAACTCCCCTCCACCACCGGCCGGTCGGGGGACGGTACGCCCCACTCGCTCCAGGAGCCGTCGTACACCGCGAGGTCCTCGTACCCGGCGAGCTCCGCGCCGAGGGCGAGCACGCAGGCGGTGACCCCCGATCCGCAGCTGAAGTACAGCCGCTCCCGCTCCCCCGCCGCCGCCGCGAAGGCCGTACGGAGCTCCGCCGCGGGGCGCATCAGGCCGTCGGGGCGCTGGAGTTCACCGAAGGGGAGGCTGACCGCGCCCGGCATGTGGCCCCCGCGCAGGCCCGGTCGGGGTTCGGGGGCGGTGGCGGCGAAGCGTTCGCGGGTACGGGCGTCCAGGACGGCGGCGGCCGGATCGGCCAGGGCCGCCGAGACGGTGGCGGCGTCCACCAGCAGCCCGGCGCGGGGCCGGGCCGTGAAGGAGCCGCGCGGCCCCTCGTAGCCCGGCCGGCCCTCCTCCACCGGCCGCCCGGCGGCGACCCACGCGGGCAGCCCGCCGTCGAGGACGGCGACCCGGTCGAAGCCCATGCCGCGCAGCATCCACCAGGCGCGGGCGCTGGAGTAGATCCCGGCACCGTCGTACGCGACGACCGTGCTGCCGTCGTCCACGCCCAGGGCGCGCATCGCCTCGGCGAAGGCGGCGGGGCCGGGCATGGTGTGCGGGGCCGCGGCGGTGTGGTCGGACAGCGCACCGTCGAGGTCGAAGGGACGGGCCCCCGGAATCCGCCGGTCCGCACCCCGGTGCGCCCCGACGGAGGCATCGAAGACGACAAGCCCGGCCGCACCGAGCCGCTCCGCGAGCCAGTCCCCGCCCACGAGCGGCCCTGGCGGCACGAGGGAGCGGGAGTGGGCGTGGGGCTGGGCTGCGTCCATGACACACCTCCGACAGAGTCCGACAGAAACGGGCGGCCCCCGACACGATCGGCGACCCACCCCCCATCCTCTCCCCCACGCCCCGACCCCCCGCGAACGCCCCTACTCCGGACCCGGATTGCCCCCTGCCGGGCCGCCCGCCCGGAGCCCGGGGCGGCCCGCCAGGAGACGGGCCGGGCCCGGAAACGCAGCCGGCCACCCCGCAAGGAGCGGCGACCGCCCGGCCAGGACCGGGGGACCGGGACCGGGACCGGAAGCCCGGCCGGAAGACGCGCCGCCGGGCCCGGAAACGCAGACCGGCCACCTCACCGGGAGCCTCGGGCAGACACCCGGGGAGCACCCGCGCGGCCTGGCACTGGCCGGGTGGCCTCACCAGGAAACGGGTCGAACCCGGAAACGCAGACCGGTTGGCCCGCCCGGAGCTTCGGGCCGCCCGCCCGAGCGGTCCCCCGCACGGCCCGGATCGGACCCGCATCGCCACCGGAAGGCGGGTCGGACCCGGAAGCCCGGAAGCGCAGACCGGCCGTCCCCCCGCGAGCGGCGACCACCAGCCCCACCCGAAGCTACGAGCCACCTGCCCGGCCGGGCGGCCGCGCGGCCCCGAACTGGACCGGCAGCGCCACCGGAAGACAGGTCCGCCCCGGAGACTCATGCCGGCCACCCCGCCGAAAGCTGCGGGAAGCCACCAGGGGAGCATCCGCGCGGCCCGGACTGGAGCGCCCGCCCCACCAGGAAACGGGGGCGGACCCGGAAACACGGACCGGCCACCCCGTCGCTGACCTCGCCGCCCGGCGAGCACCCGCCCGACTCGGACCAGGACCAGCAGCCACCCGGCAAGCACCCGCCCGGCCCGAACCGGAGCACCCGCCCCACCAGGAAACCGGGCGCACCCGAAAACACGGACCGGCCACCCCACCACCGACCTCGGGGTAGCCGCCCGGCGAGCACCCGCCCGGCCCGGACTGGAGCGCCCGCCCCACCGGAGGACGGGCCACTCCCGGGAGTGTGGACCGGCTGCCCTGCCGGGGGTGGTGGCCGCCCGTGGTGCCGGGAGCTACGGGCAGTCGCCCGGGCGGGCGAAGAGGGCCACGCGGGCGCCGCGCACCGCCGTCACGGTGCACAGGTCGAAGTGGGAGACCAGCGTCTGGCGTTTCACCGCTTCGGCCGGGTAGCCGTCCAGCGGCTGCCCCGCCGGGTCCAGCAGGGCGATCACCCGGTCAACGGCCGGGTCCAGCAGGGCCGCCCGGATCTCCTCCGGAGTCCGCTCGACGCCCTGGAGGCTCCGCGAAGCCGCCGGGGTGCGGGACAGCGCGAGGTCGCGCAGGGATCCGTAGGCCTGCGGCGAGGACAGCAGCCATTCGCGCCGCCGCGAGGGGAGGAAGAGCACCGCGTCGCCCGGGCGCGCGAGCGCGCGGACGGCGGCCGCCACGGCCCGCGCATCGTCCTTGCGGCTCTCGGGCGTGCGCAGCCACACGGACCAGAACCCGACGGGGACGAGCAGGGCCCCGACCAGCGGCCACACCCACCATCCGCGCGCCGTGGCGAGCCGCGCCCCCGCGAGGAGGGCGAGGCCGGCGAGTGCGTAGAGGACGTACCGGTCCACGTACCAGGGGTGCGCCAGCGAGACCGCGAGGAGCAGCCCGGGCGGCAGCAGCGCCAGCGGCAGGGCGACCCGTACGAGGTCCCGCGCGGCCCCCCGGGCCAGCAGCAGCGAGGCGGCCGCGAGGACCCCGTACGCCGCCCAGTCCTGCCAGGTCGGCCGCCCGAGCCAGCCCAGTTGCTGCTGCGCCTGCCGGGCGCTGACCAGCGCGAGCGGCAGCAGCGCGGCCACCACGGCTCCGGCGGCGAGCCGCCAGCCGCGCGAGCGCCGGGCGGCGAACGCGTGCGCGGGCAGCGCCAGTACGGCGAACTCGTGCAGCCAGCAGGCGAGCACCAGCACCACGGCGTAGGCGGCCCAGCGCTCGCGCAGCATCAGGTACGTGGCCCAGACGACGGCCGCGGCGACGAACGCGTACGAGCGCCCCTCCTGGGCGTACATCTGCACGGGCGGCAGCAGGGCGTACCCGACCCCGGAGAACAGCGCTACCCGCCCGGCACGGCCCGTGCGCCCTCCCGCATGAGCCTGCCCTCCCTGACCGACCGGGTCACCCTTGCCGATTCGGCGAGCGCGGCCAATACGGCCAGGCTGGTCGGCACCTCGGGCCCAGCCACCCCGACCGGCCCGGCCTACGGCCTGGTCACACCCGTCGGATCGGCCGGACCCGCCGGAGTCTCCGGGCCAACCCACCCGGTCGGCCTCGGCAGGCCTGTCGGGGCTGCCCAGCCCGCCGGACCCGCCGGACCCGTCGAGATCCCCAGGCCAACCCACCCGGCCGGACCAACCGAACCCGGCAGGTCCACCAGACCGATCAGCCCCGCCAGGCGTGCCGGGGCCGCCAGACCCGTCGGAACCGCCCAGCCCGCCGGACCCGCCGGACCCGCCGGGATCTCCAGGCCACCCCGCCCGGTCGGCCCGTCCGGACCCCGCGGGTCCACCAGACTGGTCAGCCCCGCCAGACCTGTTGGAGACGGCAGGCCCGTGGGAACCGCCAGACCCGTCGAGATCCCCAGGCCAACCCACCCGGCCGGACCGACCGGACCCGGCAGGTCCGCCAGACCGATCAGCCCCGCCAGACGTGCCGGGGCCGCCAGACCCGTCGGCCCCGCCGGCCCCTCCCGGATCTCCGGGCCAACCCACCCGGTCGGCCCCACCAGCCCCACCAGACCCGCCGGCCACACCGGACCCGTCAGGTCCGCCCGGACCGCCCGACCCGCCCGCCCCGGCGGGCGGCGCGTCGGCGCCCGGCCCCCCGCCGCCCCGCGGCCCCGCCAGGTGGTGGGCCACCGCGGCCACGCCCGCCGCGGCGAGGGCGGTGGCGGCCACCGAGGGGAGGCGCAGGGGCCAGAGGGCGGGGTCGGAGGCGGGGGTGCCCGTGGCGGCGAAGAGTGCGTGCATCAGCAGGTAGTAGAGGCCGTGGACGGCGTCCACCTGGCCGAGCAGTTCCCAGAGTTCCCCGAGCGGCCGGTGCGCGGCCTGCCACGTGACGGACTCGTCGCGCCACAGGGAGCCGCCCCGCGAGAGGCCCCAGAGGCCGAGTGCGACGGCGGTGAGCGGCGGCAGCCAGCGCCAGGGGGCGAAGCGGCGGATGTCGGCCTCCGAGTGCTATCCGTGCGGGTGGTGCTGACTCCATACTCGGGGTTCGAGCCGGATACCTGCGGGGGTGGGGCGTGCGAGCACGTGGTGGGCGAGTGGGCTTGGCGACGGCGACGGTGACGGCGGCCGTGGTACTGGCCGCCGCGGCGGCCCTGGGCGGGTGCTCCTCCGGCGGGCCGAAGGACGGATCCTCGGCGAAGCCGGGCACGGGCACGGGCACGAGCAGCAGCACCGGCACCGCGACGGGCGCCCCGTCCGGGACGGCGACGGACGGCTCGGGGACTCCCTCCCCCGGCCAGAGCACCGGCCAGAGCGCCGGTCAGAGCCCGGACCCGGGCACCGGTACGACCGGTCCCGCCCCGCAGCCCGCGCCGAGCACCTCCGCTCCGGCGCCCGCACCCAGCGCCTCGCCGCCCGCCGCCGGCGAGACCCTCGTCGCGGTCACCCGCAGCGGGGGCTTCGGCGGCAAGACCAACACTTTGGTCATCAAGGGCGACGGATCGTTCCTGCGGCTCAACGCCAAGGCCGAGACGGTCGACCGCGACAAGCTCTCGGCCGCCGCCCTCGCGAAACTGCGCACCGCGCTCCAGGAGGCGGACTTCCCCCGCCTGCCGCGGATCTCGATGCCGGACCAGCCGGTCTTCGACTCGCTCACGTACGCCTTCCGGCACGGCGGCTACGAGGTCGCCGCCGACCAGACCACGCTGCCGCGCCCCCTGGAGGGGGTGCTGAGCGCCCTGCCGGCCTTCGAGCCGCGCTGACGGAGCACGACCCGGACGGCCCCGGACCGCACCACCGGCCGAACCGCGCCGCCCGTCACGGCCCCGTCCCCGTTCCCGCCACGGCGATCTCCCGCAGCCGCCGGTCCAGGTACCCGCGCAGCAGGACCGCCATGTCCACGCCCTCCGGGTCCAGCACCCACTGGATCTGGAACCCGTCCATCACCGCGATGATCTCCCGGCCGACGGCCTCGCAGTCCGTGTCCGGCCGTACCTCGCCGCGCGCGACGCCCGCCCGGAGCAGGTCGACGCTGTAGCCGAGGACCCGGTCGTAGCGCTGCCGGAAGTAGGCGTGCGCGGGGTGGCCCGGGTTTCCGGACTCGCCGACCAGGGTGTTGTACATCCGTACGAGCCCGGGCCGCCGGGCGTTCTCCTCGGCGAGGGCGACCACCGCGGCGAAGTGGTCGGCGACCGCGGGGGCTTCCTCGGCGGGCCCACTGAAGAGCCGTTCGACGTCGTGCTGCTCGCTCTGCGCCAGGACGGACAGGAGCAGGTCCTCCTTGCCGCGGAAGTGGTGGAGCAGGCCGCCCTGGGTGATCCCGCAGTCGTTGGCGATCCGGGCGAGCGAGGAGGCGTGGAAGCCCCACTGCGCGAAGTGCTCGACGGCGGTGTCGAGGATCTTCTGGCGACGGGCGTCGCCCACCGCGTAGCCGCCCCGGGCGGCCGTCGCCTTGGGGGCTGCCACCTTGGCGGCCGTCGCCTTGGGGGCCGTTCGGCCCTTGTCCTGTGCCATGCGGACCACCCTAAACCCGACCGTTTCCGGCCATCCCGAGGGAGTGATCCAGCTCACTGAACGAAAACCTAGTGGGTGCAAGGTTTTCACGCCTACGGTGAAACCGCCCGGTCGGCGACGAGGCCGACGCGGAGACGTTGGAGCCCCCATGCCGCTCACGCAGGACCCCGGAAGCGCACTCGACGCCACCGACCGACCCGATCCGGCCACCCCGGCCGACGCCCCGGCCGCCTCAGCCGCCCCGGCCGCATCGACCACCGCCCCGGCCACCCGATCCGCCGGCGCCCCCGCCGACGCCCCCACCGGCGCCCCCGCCAAGCTGATCTTCGGCCTGGTCGCCGCCCAGCTCGGCGTCTGCATCGCCGTCTTCACCCCGATCGTGGTGACCCTCGCCCTGCGCGTGGCCCAGATCGTCCCGGAGGCCGAGCGCGGCGCCGCCCTCGGGAAGGTGCTCTCCGTCGGCGCCCTCCTCGCCCTCGTCGGCAACCCGCTCTTCGGCGCCCTCTCCGACCGCACGACCAGCCGGTTCGGCCGCCGACGCCCCTGGCTCGTGGGCGGCATGGCGGTGGCCGCCGTCGGGCTGACCGTCGTGGGCCTCGGCTCCAGCGTCACCACGCTGCTCATCGGCTGGGCCATCGCGCAGCTCGGCTGCAACGCCGCCCTGTGCATGGTCACCGCCTGCATCCCGGACCTGATCCCGGACCACCAGCGCGGCCGGGTCTCCGGCATGGTCGGCATGATGCTGTCCGTCTCGATGGTGGCGGGCAGCTTCCTCGCGCAGCTCTTCACGGACAACATGGCGCTGGCCTTCATCGTCCCGGCCGTCGTAGGCGTCCTCGGGGTGTGCGTGCTGGCCGCCGTGATGCCCGACCGGCCGGCCCGAGCCGAGTCCGTGGCCCCGTACGGCTGGCGGGAGTTCCTGCACAGCTTCTGGGTGAACCCGCGCAAGAACCCGGACTACTCGTGGAACTTCGCGAGCCGCTTCCTGGTCTTCATCGGCATCGCCTGCGTGACCAGCTACCAGGTGTACTTCCTGATGGACCGCCTCGGGGTCGCCGAGGGCGAGGTCGCCTCGAAGATGTTCACCACCACCCTGGTCACCGTCGGCGGCGTGGTCGCCGGCTCCCTCGCCGGGGGCTGGCTGTCCGACGCCACCGGCCGCCGCAAGCCCTTCGTGCTCGCGTCCGCCTTCGTCATCGGCATCGGGCTGCTGCTGATCGCCACCGCGGGCACCTTCGGGATGTTCCTCTTCGCCGTGGCCGTCTTCGGCTTCGGCGAGGGCCTCTACCTCGCGGTCGACGTGGCGCTCGCCGCCGCCGTCCTGCCCGACCCGGAGACCGCCGCCAAGGACATGGGCGTCCTGAACATCGCCAACGCCCTCCCGCAGTCCCTCGTCCCGATGCTCGCGCCGTTCGTGCTCGCCATCGGCGGAGGGGGCAACTACGGCGCCCTCTTCCTCGTCGGCGGCATCGCGGCGGCCGTCGGCGCCGCCCTCGTCCAGCTGATCCGCTCGGTCAGGTGACGGCCCGCCCGCCCGGGCCCGCCGACGCCCGCACCCCCAGCGCCCACCGGCCGCCCGCCCCCGCGAACTCCCCCGCTCCCGCTCCCGCACCCGCCCCCGCGACCTCCCGCGCGCCCGACCTCCTCAGGAGCCCCGTCATGAACGCCAGCCCGAGCACCCCGACGCCCCCGGCCGTCCCCTCCGGCTCCGCCGCGCCCCTCCCCTACCGCGACGCGTCCCTCCCCGTCGACGCCCGCGTCGAGGACCTGCTCTCCCGCATGACCCTGGAGGAGAAGGCCGGCCAGCTCTTCCACTCGATGCTGATGATGAACCCGGACGGCACCCCGGTCACCGAGACCGACGGCTCGATCCTCCCCTTCACCACCCCCGAGCTGATCGAGGGCCGCCACCTCACCCACTTCAACCTCCTCGGCAGCTACGGCGCCCGCGAGATGGCCACCTGGCAGAACGCCGTCCAGGAGATGGCCGCCGGCACCCGGCTCGGCATCCCGGTGACCCTGTCGACCGACCCCCGGCACTCCTTCACCGACAACGTCGGCGCCTCCTTCAACGCCGGTGCCTTCTCCGCCTGGCCCGAGGCCATCGGCCTGGCCGCGATCGGCGACCCGGAGCTGGTCTTCGAGTTCGCCGACATCATGCGGCGCGAGTACCTCTCCGTCGGCTTCCGCGTCGCCCTGCACCCGCAGATCGACCTGGCCACGGAGCCGCGCTGGGCCCGCCAGTCGGGCACCTTCGGCTCGGACGCGAAGCTGACGGGCGAACTCGTACAGGCCTACGTACGGGGCCTGCAGGGCGAGGCGCTCGGCGCGGCCTCGGTCTCCGCGATGGTCAAGCACTTCCCCGGCGGCGGCCCGCAGAAGGACGGCGAGGACCCGCACTTCGCGCACGGCAAGGAGCAGATCTACCCGGGCGGGATGCGCGAGCACCACCTGGAGCCGTTCAAGGCGGCCATCGCGGCCGGCTGCTCGCAGATGATGCCGTACTACGGCCAGCCCATCGGCACCGACTGGGAAGAGGTCGGCTTCGGCTTCAACAAGGGCGTCGTCACCGGCCTGCTCCGCGACGAGCTCGGCTTCCAGGGCATCGTGTGCACGGACTGGGGCCTGCTCACCGAGTCGACGATCTTCGGCGAGCCGCACCCGGCCCGCGCCTGGGGCCTGGAGCACCTGAGCGTCTCCGAGCGGGCGGCCCGCGCGCTGGAGGCGGGCTCGGACCAGTTCGGCGGCGAGCAGTGCCCCGCGGTCATCGTGGAGATGGTCCGCTCGGGCCGGGTCACCGAGGCCCGGATCGACGCGTCCGTGCGCCGGCTGCTGCGCGAGAAGTTCGTCCTCGGCCTGTTCGAGAACCCGTACGTGGACCCGGACGCGGCGGCCGGGACGGTCGGCCGCGCCGACTTCGCGGCGGCCGGCGCCGCGGCCCAGCGGCGCTCCCTGACGGTGCTCACCAACACCGGGCGGACCCTGCCGGTGGCCGGCCGGCCGAAGCTGTACGTCAAGGACGTGGACGCGGAGGTCGCGGCGGCCTACGGGGAACTCGTGTCCGACCCCGCCGAGGCGGATCTGGCGGTGCTGCGGCTGCGCACCCCGCACGAACCCCGCAGCAACGTCTTCGAGTCCTTCTTCCACTCGGGTTCGCTGGCCTTCCCCGAGCCGGAACTCACCGAGATCCTGTCCCTCCTGGACGCCGTCCCCACCCTGGTCTGCATCAACCTGGAGCGGGCCGCGGTGATCCCCGAGATCGCGGAGCGGGCGGCCGCGCTGATCGCGGACTACGGGGCGTCCGACGCCGCCCTCCTGGACGTGGCCTTCGGCCGGGCGGCCGCCGGGGGGCGGCTGCCCTTCGAGCTCCCGCGCTCCATGGAGGCCGTCGCGGCCTCCCGGCCCGACGTTCCCAACGACACCGTCGACCCGGTCTTCCCGCACGGCCACGGCCTGACCCTGTAGCCCCGTAGTCCTGCGCGGACCTGCGC
>NZ_JBHXKA010000084.1:0-35252 GCF_042722885.1 Streptomyces sp. NPDC058401 | reverse complement strand
GAGCAGCGCAGCCCGGCGGCGGCGCCCCCGGTGCCTGGCCCGGCGCCGCGACCCCCGGCGCCCCCGCGGCCCCGGCTGCCGCCGTGGCTCCGGCCGCCGCCCCCGCCGCGGGTGCCTGGCCCGGCGCGGCCACCCCCGGCGCCCCGGTGGCCCCGGCGGCTCCCCCGGCCCCCGCGCAGGCCTCCCAGGCCTCCGCTCCGGCGGCGCCCGCCGCCCCGGCTCCGCACATGGCCGCCGGCGCGGGGCAGATCCAGGCGATGTGGCCGGCCGTCCTGGACGCCGTCAAGAACCGCCGCCGCTTCACCTGGATCCTGCTCAGCCAGAACGCCCAGGTGGCCGGCTTCGACGGCACCACCCTCCAGCTCGGCTTCCCCAATGCCGGAGCCCGCGACAACTTCGCGAGCAGCGGCAGCGAGGACGTGCTCAAGGCGGTGCTCGCCGAGCAGTTCCAGGTCACCTGGAAGATCGAGGCCGTGGTCGGCGGCGGAGCCCAGCCGATGGCCCCCGTGTCCGCGTCCTCCTACGGGGCTGCGCCCGCGCCCGCCTACAACCAGCCGCAGGCCCAGCAGGCCCCGCAGCAGTCCCAGCAGGCGTACCAGCAGCCCCAGCAGTCGCAGCAGGCGCATCAGCAGCAGCCGCAGCGGTCCCAGCAGCCGCAGCAGTCGTACCAGCAGCAGCAGTCCCAGCAGCACCAGCCGCCCACCCACCAGGCGCCCCCGCCGGTCGCCCCCGAGGACGATGTCGCGGAGGCCGACGACCCGGACCTCGTGGACACGGCGCTGAGCGGACACGACCTGATCGTGCGCGAGCTCGGAGCCACCGTTGTAGAGGAATACACGAACGACTAGGGGGTCCGACTTGGGTGCCCGCACGAAGGGCATCCGGGAACGCGGGCTAGTCTTCATGGCGTGAAGGTCCTCGTCATCGGCGGCGGCGCCCGCGAACATGCCCTGTGCCGCTCTCTGTCCCTCGATTCCGACGTCAACGCGCTGTACTGCGCTCCCGGCAACGCCGGCATCGCCGAGGTGGCCGAACTCCGCCCCGTCGACCCGCTCGACGGCGAAGCCGTCGCCCGGCTCGCCACCGAGCTCGGCGCCGACCTGGTCGTCGTCGGCCCGGAGGCCCCGCTCGTCGCCGGAGTCGCCGACTCCGTGCGCGCGGCAGGCATCCCCGTCTTCGGCCCGTCCGGCGAAGCGGCGCAGCTGGAGGGTTCCAAGGCCTTCGCCAAGGACGTGATGGCCGCCGCCGGAGTCCCGACGGCCCGCAGCTACGTCTGCACCACCCCGGAAGAGGTGGACGAGGCCCTCGACGCCTTCGGCGCCCCGTACGTGGTCAAGGACGACGGCCTCGCCGCCGGCAAGGGCGTCGTGGTCACCGACGACCGGGCCGCCGCCCGCGCCCACGCGCTGGGCTGCGACCGCGTGGTCATCGAGGAGTTCCTCGACGGCCCCGAGGTCTCCCTCTTCGCCATCACCGACGGCGTCACCGTGCTGCCGCTCCAGCCCGCGCAGGACTTCAAGCGCGCGCTCGACGGCGACGCGGGCCCCAACACCGGCGGCATGGGCGCGTACTCGCCCCTCCCCTGGGCCGACCCGAAGCTCGTCGACGAGGTCATGGCCTCCGTCCTGCAGCCCACGGTCGACGAGCTGCGCCACCGCGGCACCCCCTTCTCCGGGCTGCTCTACGCGGGCCTCGCCATCACCTCGCGCGGCGTGCGGGTCATCGAGTTCAACGCCCGCTTCGGCGACCCCGAGACCCAGGTGGTCCTGGCCCGGCTGCGCACCCCGCTCGCGGGCGTGCTGCTGGGCTCCGCCAACGGCACCCTGGACACCCTGCCCCCGCTCAGCTGGCGCGAGGACGCGGCCGTCACGGTGGTCATCGCCTCCCACAACTACCCGGAGACCCCGCGCACCGGGGACCCCATCACGGGCCTGGCCGAGGTGGCCGAGCTGGACGCCCCGTACGCGTACGTCCTGCACGCCGGGACCCGCAACGAGGGCGACGCCGTCGTCAGCGCGGGCGGTCGCGTGCTGTCGGTGACCGCGACCGGTTCCGATCTGGCGGAGGCCCGGGACAGGGCGTATAAGGCGGTCGGGCGGATCGGGCTCGACGGCTCGCAGTACCGCACGGACATCGCGGCGAAGGTCGCGGAACAGGCCTGATCAGGCCTGATCGGCGGGATCTCACGGAAGCGGGCCCGGTGCGCACTCGGTGCGGCCGGGCCCGCGCGCATGCTCGCGTGCGAGTGCATCCAGCCGCTTTCGAACGCACCCAGCTTTACCCAAAGCCATTCCATCGGGTGATCGTCCCCCGGTCTGCCTGACGTTCGCCCGCGCCCCAACTATGGTGCGGCGCAAGCATTGCGGCTCCCGTTCCGGCACATGGCCCACCGGCATTGCGATGTCAGTGGCTGATGTCACAGTGGGGGAGTGAGCAACGCCGCCGCATCGCAGAGGGGGTGAGGTCCGGCCGTGTCCGGAACCGGTTCGATCGCTGAAGTGGGTACGCCGTCCGCGCGTTCCCGTGCCTTGGCCGTGCTGCGTGTGCGCAGCAGGGCACTGGCCGTCGGGCTGCTGCCCGCCGCCGTGGCCGTGGTGCTGGTGAGCGCCCGTACGACGGGCCGGCTCGCCGGTGACCCGTGGCCGGCCGTCACCCTCGCCGTGTGCGCCGTCGCCGCCTTCGTCCTGCTCGTCGGCGGGATCTTCGCCGCCGTCGTGCTGCGGGCGAGCCCCGCCATGACCCCGACCGTGCCGCTGTCGGAGTCCGCCGCCCCCGATCTCTACCGGCTCGTGCGGGACCTGGCGGACCGGATGGACGTTCCGGCGCCCTCCGCGATAGCCCTGACCCCCGACTGCGACAGCTGGCTGGAGGACCGCACGCACGCGGCGCACCGCCGGACCGGCACCCGCACGTCCGGCACGGCCGGCGGCCCGGAGTCCGAGCCCGGCGCCGCCCCGGTGCTGGTGATCGGCTCGCCGTTCCTGTGGTGGATGAGGGTCGCCGAACTCCGGGCCGTCCTCGCGCCCGTCGTCGCCGGTACGGGCCCCTCCGCCCACCCCGACATAGCCGACGCGCGCGGATTCGTACGGGGCCTGGACGCCGCCGTGGACGTGGGCGGCCGGCGCTTCCTCGGCTGGATCGCCGCCCCCGCCCGGCTGCTGCTGCGGCTGTGCCGGGTGGACGCCGCCGAGATGGAGCGCGGGGTCGCCGCCGCCGCCTCGGACCGTGCACAGGGTGTGGACTACGCGCTGCGCATCGCCGCCCAGGAGCAGGTCGGGCTGGCGTACGCCGGCTGGGACCGGCTGCTGACCCGCGTCGCCCTGCCCGCCTGGCGGATGGGCCGCTGGCCCGCGCACCTGGATGCGGGCGTGGTCTCCGCACTGACCGAGCTGTCCCGCCGCGACCGGCTGGCCGACGGGTTCACCTCGCGCCTGGGCGAGCGCCCGGCGTGCGATCTGCTGGACCAGCCGGGTGCGGTGGACGAGGCCGCCTCGCTGCTGGCCGCGCGGCTGTTCCACGGCGGCCCGGCCGAGGCCGGCCCTGACTGGTCCCCGGTGGACTGGGCGGCCTACCCGGAAGAGGTCGTCGACCGCAAGTGGCGCACGGAGGCGGCCCGCCTGCTGGCCGCCCTGGACGCACTGTCGGCCGCCTCGGTGCCCGCCGCCTCCACGGTGGAGCGGGTGCTGATCCACCTCGCGGACACCGATGCCGACGCCCTGGCGGGCCGGCTGAGCGGTGCCCTGGCACGGGAGGCCGTGCCCGTGGCGGCCGCCGCCGCGGGCAGCGGGGCCGACGCCCTGCCGCTGTTCCCGCTGGAGGCTCCGCGCAGCGGGCGGGACCTGCTGGCAGACCACGTCGTGGCGCTGGTGTGCTGCGCCGCGGTCGACTCCGCGGGAGGCGAGCCCGGGCTGGACTGGCTGGACGGGCCGGTCCTGCTGGTCTCCGGGGTGCGGCGGGCCGATCTCGCCGGACCGGTGCTGGCGCTCGTGGAGGACCGGGACCCCGGCCCGCTGCGGGACTGGCTCGCGGAGGTCGGCGTACGCCCCGAGAAGCCGGTCCGCCTGGTCTGAGCCCCGGGCCCCGGGCCGCCCTCCGGTCACCGGGCCGGGCCCGGTCGGGCGCGACAAAGCGAGGGCCGTTGAAGTTTTCGCGACGAACGGTGACGGAGTGCGTGCGTTATGTGATGTGCTGGGGACAGGTCGCGGCGTTCGGGGGACCGAGGGAGGGGAGCAGCGGTATGGGTGCGGAGCAGATCAGGCGTTGGGAGTCGGGTGCGCTCGCGCACGCGGTGACCGATCCCTTCGGCCAGGGCCCCCTTCCGTGGTTCCGGGGGAGCGAGCTCTACTACGACGACAACGGCCAGGTCGTGCCCTGGTACGTGGACCCGGCCGTGGCCGCCGGTCCGGGGCAGCAGATCCCCCGCGCCCGGGGCGCGGGCGGCCCCCGCACCGCCGACGACGTGCACCGGCAGATCAAGGGGTTCGCCTCCACCGGAGCCGTCGCGCCCGGTGAGGCCATCGACTTCCACATCACCGTGGATCCGCCCCAGCAGTTCTCCGTGGACGTCTACCGCATCGGGCACTACGGCGGCGACGGCGCCTCCAAGATCACCACCAGCCCCCGGCTCTCCGGCATCGTCCAGCCCGCCCCGCTGACCGCCGACCGCACCGTCTCCTGCCATCACTGGTGGCTGTCCTGGCGGCTCCAGGTCCCTTCGTACTGGAGCGTCGGCGCCTATGTGGCGGTCCTGACGACCGCCGACGGGTACCGCTCGCACATCCCCTTCACGGTGCGCGACGACCACCCGGCCGATCTGCTGCTCCTGCTGCCCGACATCACCTGGCAGGCCTACAACCTCTACCCGGAGGACGGCAGAACGGGCGCGAGCCTCTACCACGCCTGGGACGAGGAGGGCCGGCTGCTCGGCGAGCGCGACGCCGCCATCACCGTCTCCTTCGACCGCCCCTACGCCGGTGCGGGCCTGCCCCTGCACGTGGGCCACGCCTACGACTTCATCCGCTGGGCCGAGCGCTACGGCTACGACCTGGCCTACGCCGACGCCCGCGACCTGCACGCCGGCCGCGTCGACCCCACCCGCTACCGCGGCCTGGTCTTCCCCGGACACGACGAGTACTGGTCCGGGCCCATGCGCCGCACCGTCGAGCGCGCCCGCGACCACGGGACCTCGCTCGTCTTCCTCTCCGCCAACACCATGTACTGGCAGGTCGAGCTCTCCCCCTCGCCCTCCGGAGTCGACGACCGGCTCCTGACCTGCCGAAAACGCCGCGGCCCGGGCCGCCCCAGCCTCTGGCGCGAGGTGGACCGCCCGGAGCAGCAGCTGCTCGGCATCCAGTACGCGGGACGGGTCCCCGAGCCCGCACCGCTCATCGTGCGCAATGCCACGCACTGGCTCTGGGACTCCACCGGAGCCGTCGAGAACGACGAACTGCCCGGCCTGGTCGCGGGCGAGGCCGACCGGTACTTCCCGCGCACGCAGCTCCCCGAGCACCAGAGCCGGATCCTGCTCGCGCACTCCCCGTACGAGGACGGCGACGGCCACCGCCGCCACCAGGAGACCTCCCTCTACCGGGCCCCCAGCGGCGCGCTCGTCTTCGCCTCCGGCACCTTCGCCTGGTCCCCGGCCCTCGACCGCCCCGGGCACGTGGACGAGCGGGTCCAGCGGGCCACCGCCAATCTCCTCGACCGGATCTGCAAGAGGGACTGACCGGACCCGTTGTCCGGGGTCGTGGCCGGGTGCGGGAGAATGGGCCGCGCGCTCGTACAGAACCACAGGGAGACTCCGTGCCCGGATTCGTCGAAAAGCCCGAGCCGGTCCAGGTGCCCGGCCTCGTCCACCTCCACACCGGCAAGGTCCGCGACCTCTACCGCGACGAGGACGGCCGTCTCGTCATGGTCGCCAGTGACCGCATCTCCGCCGCCGACTGGGTGCTGCCCACCGAGATCCCGGACAAGGGCCGGATCCTGACCCAGCTGTCCCTGTGGTGGTTCGACCAGCTCGCGGACATCGTCCCGAACCACGTCATCAGCACCGAGCTGCCCGCCGGCGCCCCCGCCGACTGGGCCGGCCGCGCCCTGGTCTGCCAGAACCTCGACATGGTCCCCGTCGAGTGCGTGGCCCGCGGCTACCTGACCGGCTCGGGCCTCGCCGAGTACGAGAAGACCCGTACGGTCTGCGGACTCGGCCTGCCCGAGGGCCTGGTCGACGGCTCCGAGCTGCCCGGCCCGATCTTCACCCCGGCCGCCAAGGCCGAGGTCGGCGAGCACGACGAGAACGTCTCCTACGAGGAGGTCGCGCGCACCCAGGGCGCCGAGACGGCCGCCCTGCTGCGCCAGACCACCCTCGCCGTGTACGGCCGGGCCCGGGACATCGCCCGTGACCGCGGGATCATCCTGGCGGACACCAAGTTCGAGTTCGGCTTCGACAAGGACGGCAACCTGGTCGCCGCCGACGAGGTGCTGACCCCGGACTCCTCCCGCTTCTGGCCGGCCGACCTGTGGGAGCCGGGCCACGCCCAGCCGTCCTTCGACAAGCAGTACGTCCGCGACTGGCTGTCCTCCCCGGCCTCCGGCTGGGACTCCAAGGGCGAACTCCCGCCGCCCGCCCTCCCGCAGGAGGTCGTGGAGCAGACCCGCTCCCGCTACGTCGAGGCCTACGAGCGCCTCACCGGCCAGACCTGGGCCTGAACCCGTGTTCCGGCCCGGGGCGTCCCCGGGCCGGAACGAAAGAAGCCCCGGTCCGAGGACCGGGGCTTCTTCACTGCTGAGCGGACAACGCGACTCGAACGCGCGACATCCACCTTGGCAAGGTGGTGCTCTACCAACTGAGCTATGTCCGCAGGTGCGCCGTAGCGCGAGAACTACTATACCCAACCCCGGGCCCGTGCGAGACGCACCGCCGTGTGCCGGTTCTCGGCGCCCAGCTTCGTGGCCGCGGAGGACAGGTAGTTCCGTACCGTCCCCGGGGAGAGCGAGGCCCGCTCCGCGATCTCCGCGATCGGCGCCCCGTCCCCCGCCAGTTCCAGTACCTCGGCCTCGCGGGCGGTCAGCGGGGAGTCGCCCGCGCTGATCGCGTCGGCCGCCAACTCCGGGTCCACGTAACGGCCTCCGGCGTGCACGGTACGGATCAGCTCGGCCAGCCGCTGCGCCGAGACGGTCTTCGGGGCGAAGGCCCGTACGCCCGCCGCGAGGGCCCGCTTCAGATGCCCGGGCCGCCCGTGGCTGGTCACGATCATGGTCTTGCAGTCGGGGAGTTCGGCCCGCAGGGCTGTGGCCACGCTCACACCGTCGGCCCCCGGCATCTGCAGGTCCAGCACCGCCACGTCCGGCCGGTGGGCGCGCGCCATCGCGAGCGCCTCCGGCCCCGAAGCGGCCTCGGCGACGACCAGCAGATCGTCCTCCAGCCCCAGCAGCGCGGCGAGCGCGCCGCGGATCAGGTGCTCGTCGTCGGCCAGCAGTACGCGTACGGGGCTCATGCCCGCGCCTCCAGTTCTCGGATCGGACCGGCCGCCGGGCCGGGGATCTGCGCCCGCAGCCGGAACCGGCCCCCGTCCACCGGGCCGGCCTCCAGCGTGCCGTCCAGCACCGCGAGCCGTTCCCGCAGGCCCGCGAGCCCCGAGCCCGGCGGCCCGGCCGGGGCCTTGGGGGCCCCGTCGTTCTCCACCACCAGCGTGAGCGTGCCCGAGGGGGCCGCCGTCAGCCGGATCACGCAGCTGCGGGCGTCGCCGTGCCGCAGCACGTTCGTCGTCGCCTCGCGCACCACCCAGCCGAGCGCCGACTGGGCCTCGGCGGGCAGCTCGCGGCCCTGCTCGTACTCGACCAGGCAGTCCATCCCGGCCGCGTGCAGGACCCCGCGCGCACCCTCCAGCTCCACCGCGAGGTTCGCCTCGCGGTAGCCGCGGACTACGTCGCGGACCTCCTTCTGGGACTCCCGGGCGATCCGCTGCACCTCGATCATCTGGTCGACGGCCTCGGGGCGTTCGCGCCGGGCGAGCTGCACGGCCAGCTCGCTCTTGAGGGCGATCACCGCCAGGTTGCGGCCCATCACGTCGTGCAGGTCCCGGCCGAACCGCAGCCGCTCCTCGGCCACCGCGAGCTGCGCCTGGACCTCGCGGGCCCGGTCCAGCTCGCACACGGTGTCGAGCAGCCAGCCGGAGAACCCGCAGGCCGCGCTGATCAGGGCGCTGGTCAGCAGTACCCCGACGGCGAGCCCCGCGGACTCGCCGGCCGGGACGCCGAAGGCGAGGAACGCCAGGCCCACGTAGGCGGCCGCTCCCGGTGCCACGTAGCGCATCTGCCGGACCTTGCGCAGGCACAGGACGAGCGTGCCGCTGGCGTAGCAGGTCATTCCGGCGACGAGGGTCGGGGCCGTCGCCGGGTCGCCGGTGAGCCCGGCGACCCGCAGGCCGAGGACGCCCAGGGTGGCGGCGGCGGTCAGGGCGGTGACGGCGACCGCGAGCCGCACCGGGCGCTCGCGCCGCCCCAGGATCCAGTCGAGCGAGCGGGAGGAGAGGAAGCCGACGAGCAGGGAGTGCGCGCACACCATGAGGAAGAGCGCGACCGGCACGGCCGGCGAGCCCTTTCCGCCCGTCGAGCCCAGCACGGCCAGTCCGATCGACACGATCTCGAGGACCACGAAGAAGTGGAACGACCAGCGCGTGTACAGCTCGACCTTCCCCGCGCTGCTGCGGTTCTTCCACCAGCCGCTGAGTTTCATGGCCCCAGTCTCGCGGGCCCCGGGCCGCGGAGGCCATGACACCTGTCACGGATCTCGGAGCGGACCGATAACCCCGGACATACGACAAAGGCCCCGGTCAATGACCGGGGCCTTCATACGCTGAGCGGACGACGCGACTCGAACGCGCGACATCCACCTTGGCAAGGTGGTGCTCTACCAACTGAGCTACGTCCGCATGCTTCCCACGACAAAACTGCCGTGCGATGCGTGCATCACTCTACCTGATCCACAACCGTGGTCGGTAAAGCGAGCAGAGCGGGTGACAGGGATCGCACACTGCGCCTTCCTCCTGGAAGGAGGATGTTCTGCTACTGAACTACACCCGCACGACTTCGGGGTCCGGCCTCTCGGCCGCGCCCCTTGGCGTGATCCACACACTAGCGGACCGGTAGGGGTGGATGGCAAATCGGCTCTCAGTGAGCCGCGTTGTACTCCTCGTAGACCTTCTTGGGGATGCGCCCGCGCGGCGGGACGTCGAGCTGGTTGGAGCGGGCCCAGGCCCGGACCACCGCCGGGTCGGGGGCGATGGCGGTGTGCTTGAAGGTCTTCCCCGAGCGGGCCTGCCGGCGGCCGGCGGCCACGAAGGGGGCCAGGCTCTTCCGCAGTTTCTTTGCGTTGGCCACATTGAGGTCGATCTCGTACGACTTACCGTCCAGCCCGAAGACGACCGTTTCCGATGCATCTCCGCCATCGATGTCGTCGGAGATCGTGACTACTACGCGCTGCGCCACGGATATCGGTCCCTTCGTGCGACGCCGCTCCGGCTGACGTGCGCGGACGGAGCGGTGATGTCGCCTGTGTGGATGTTTCGGAAGAATGCATCTTTCTGGCGTCGCCGTGCACCGAAAAATGCCGGTGCAACGGAGGATTCCTTTGTACCCCGATTCTCATTGCATTGCGAAGCCCAGTTAATTATCTCCGCGTGTCCCGCCGCAATCCCGTGCACGTGGTTTTCCGGCGGATTTTGCGAAGCGTTGGTGAAGCCGAAACGGCGTGGAGGATCATACAAGAGAGATATCTACCCGCGTAGAAATTTCCTACGGGTACGCTGAGGGAACCGCCTTCGCACCAACCACCTCATCGGGAGTGCCAGTGGCACGCGTCGTAGTCGACGTCATGCTCAAGCCGGAGATCCTCGACCCCCAGGGCCAGGCGGTGCAGCGTGCACTGCCGCGCCTGGGCTTCGAAGGGATCGCCGACGTTCGCCAGGGGAAGCGCTTCGAACTGGAAGTGGAGGGCCCGGTCGACCAGGCCGCCCTCGACCGCATCCACAAGATGGCCGAAACCTTCCTCGCCAACACCGTCATCGAAGACTTCACCGTGAAGGTCGAGGCCTGACGGTGACCACTCGCATCGGAGTCGTCACGTTCCCCGGAACGCTCGACGACCGTGACTCGCTGCGCGCCGTGCGCCTCGCGGGAGCCGAGCCCGTATCGCTCTGGCACCGCGACAAGGACCTGCACCAGGTCGACGCGGTCGTCCTCGCGGGCGGCTTCTCCTACGGGGACTACCTGCGCGCCGGAGCCATCTCCCGCTTCTCGCCGGTGATGGAGAGCATCATCGAGCAGGCCAAGGGCGGCATGCCCGTCCTCGGCATCTGCAACGGCTTCCAGATCCTCACCGAGGCCCACCTGCTGCCGGGGGCGATGCTCCGCAACAACCACCTGCACTTCATCTGCCGCGACCAGAAGCTGCGGGTGGAGAACGCGGAGACGGCCTGGACCGGCGACTACACCGCCGGCGAGGAGATCTCCGTACCGCTCAAGAACATGGACGGCCGCTACGTGGCCGACGAGCGGGTGCTGGACGAACTGGAGGCCGAAGGACGCGTGGCCTTCCGGTACGTCGACGTCAACCCCAACGGCTCGCTGCGCGACATCGCCGGCATCACCAACGCCGCGGGCAACGTCGTCGGCCTCATGCCGCACCCCGAGCACGCGGTCGAGCCGCTGATCGGGACGGGCCGCACCGACGGCCTCCCGTTCTTCACCTCGGTCCTGAAGAAGCTGGTCAGCGCATGAGCCTCGACACCGTCAAGAACGCCACCGAGACCCCGGACGCCTCCCAGCCCTGGAAGGAACTCGGCCTCAAGGAGGACGAGTACGCCCGGATCCGCGAGATCCTCGACCGCCGTCCCACCGGCGCCGAGCTCGCCATGTACTCCGTCATGTGGTCCGAGCACTGCTCGTACAAGAGCAGCAAGGTCCACCTGAAGCAGTTCGGCGAGAAGGTCCCGCAGAACGACGCCATGCTCGTCGGCATCGGCGAGAACGCCGGAGTCGTCGACGTCGGCCAGGGGTACGCGGTCACCTTCAAGGTCGAGTCGCACAACCACCCGTCGTACATCGAGCCCTACCAGGGCGCGGCCACCGGCATCGGCGGCATCGTCCGCGACATCCTCGCCATGGGCGCCCGCCCGATCGCGGTCGTCGACCCGCTCCGCTTCGGCGCGGCCGACCACCCCGACACCAAGCGCGTCCTGCCGGGCGTCGTCGCGGGCATCGGCGGCTACGGAAACTGCCTCGGCCTGCCGAACATCGGCGGCGAGGTCGTCTTCGACGCCTGCTACCAGGGCAACCCCCTCGTCAACGCCGGCTGCATCGGCGTCATGAAGCACGAGGACATCCACCTCGCCAAGGCCTCCGGCCCCGGCAACAAGGTCATCCTCTACGGCGCCCGCACGGGCGGCGACGGCATCGGCGGCGTGTCCGTCCTCGCCTCGGAGACCTTCGACGACACGAAGCCGACCAAGCGTCCGGCGGTCCAGGTCGGCGACCCCTTCCAGGAGAAGCTCCTCATCGAGTGCACCCTGGAGATCTTCAAGGAGAAGCTGGTCGCGGGCATCCAGGACCTCGGCGGCGCCGGGCTCTCCTGCGCCACGAGCGAGCTCGCCTCCGCCGGCACCGGCGGCATGCGCGTCGACCTCGACACCGTCCCGCTGCGCGACGCCACGCTCTCGCCCGAGGAAATCCTCATGAGTGAGTCGCAGGAGCGCATGTGCGCGATCGTCGAACCGCAGTACGTGGACCGCTTCATGGAGATCTGCGAGAAGTGGGACGTCATCGCCACCGTCATCGGTGAGGTGACCGACGGCGACCACCTGGAGATCTTCTGGCACGGCGAGCTCATCGTGGACGTGCCCCCGGGCACCGTCGCCCACGAGGGCCCGACCTACCACCGCCCGTACGCCCGCCCGTCGTGGCAGGACGCGCTCCAGGCCGACGACGCGGGCAAGCTGCCCCGCCCGCAGACCTCCGAGGAGCTCCGCGCGCAGGTCCTGGCCCTGGTCTCGTCGCCGAACCAGGCCTCGAAGTCCTGGATCACCGACCAGTACGACCGCTTCGTCCAGGGCAACACGGTGCTCTCGCAGCCCGAGGACGCCGGCATGGTCCGCATCGACGAGGAGACCAACCTCGGCGTGGCCATGTCCACGGACGGCAACGGCCGCTACGCCAAGCTCGACCCCTACACGGGTGCGCAGCTCGCGCTGGCGGAGTCCTACCGCAACGTGGCCGCGACCGGAGCCAAGCCCCTCGCGATCTCCGACTGCCTGAACTTCGGCTCCCCCGAGGACCCGGACGTCATGTGGCAGTTCGCCGAGGCCACCCGCGGCCTCGCGGACGGCTGCCTGGAGCTGGGCACCCCGGTGACCGGCGGCAACGTCTCCCTCTACAACCAGACGGGCGACATCGCCATCCACCCGACCCCGGTCGTGGCGGTGCTCGGCGTGATCGACGACGTCAACCGCCGTACGCCGATGGCGTTCGCGGAGGCCGGCCAGCTGCTGTACCTGCTCGGCGACACCGCCGAGGAGTTCGGCGGCTCGGCCTGGTCCGAGGTGGTCCACCAGCACCTCGGCGGCATGCCGCCCAAGGTGGACCTGGGCCGCGAGAAGCTCCTCGCGGAGATCCTGATCTCGGCCTCGCGCGACGGCATGATCGACGCCGCGCACGACCTGTCCGACGGCGGCCTGATCCAGGCGCTCACCGAGTCCTGCCTCAAGGGCGGCAACGGTGCGCGGATCGTGGTGCCCGAGGCGCTCGACGCCTTCACCTTCCTGTTCTCCGAGTCCGCGGGCCGGGCCATCGTGGCCGTCCCGCGCAGCGAGGAGCTCCGCTTCACCGACATGTGCGGTGCGCGGGGCCTGCCGGCGACCCGGATCGGTGTGGTGGACGGCGAGGAGATCGAGATCCAGGGCGAGTTCACCCTCCCCCTGACCGAGCTCCGCACCGCCCACGAGGCCACGATCCCGGCGCTGCTCGCCTGAGCCGCCCCCCTTCGTGACCCGAGCCCCCGTCCGGAACCGATCCGGGCGGGGGCTCGTCCGTCGGGGCGGACCCTTGCAGGCAGCGCAGCGCGCGGCGGCGAAGGCGGGGCCAGTAAGGTCGGCCCATGCCGCCCGCCAAGAAGAAGCCGCGCACCTACGACCAGGCCCGGATCCGTACGGCCGTCCTCGCGCAGTTCGGCCATGTACGGGACGCCGTACGGGAGTTGGAGCCTGAGCAGCTGGCCCGCCCGAGCGGGGTCGGGGACTGGTCCGTCGCCGAACTGGCCGCGCACATCGCGTGGATCGCCGACTCGCTGGCCGGCGGGCTCGCCCGGCCGCCCGCCGCCGTCGCCGAGCTGCCCGCCGCCGAGTGGCCGTTCGCGACGGCCTCGCTCGCGGGGAAGATCGCGGAGGCCGCCAAGGAGACCCTGGAGGGCGCCCCGCTCGCCGAGCTCTACGACCGGGCCGGCGCCCGCCTGGCCGAGGCGCTCGACGCGAACCCGGGCAGCCGGGTGCTGGACCTGTGGATCGGGGCCATGACCCTGGCCGACTTCCTGGTCACCCGCACCGTCGAGCTCGTCGTCCACACCGACGACCTGCGCCGCGCCACCGGACTGGACATCCCCCTGGACCGCCAGGCCCTGGCCGCCTGCACCCGGCTGCTCGCCGACGCCCTCGCGCTCAAGGCCCCGGGCGGGGCGGTGGAGTTCCGGGTACCGCCGTTCGCTGTGGTGCAGTGCGTCGAGGGGCCCCGGCACACCCGCGGCACCCCGCCGAACGTGGTGGAGACCGACCCGCTGACCTGGATCCGGCTCGCCACCGGCCGTACGAGCTGGGCCGAAGCACTGGACGGGGCCCAGGTCCGGGCAAGCGGCGAGCGCGCCGACCTCTCGGCGCTGCTCCCCTTGATGAGCTGATCCCCCGGATGAGCTGATCCGGGAACCGGTTCGGGGCCGCCCGCGTCCCACCGGCATGCGTACGCTGCCGCTCCTCCCCGCCGCCCTGGTCGCCGTGCTCGCGCTGTCCGCCACCGCCACCGCCTGCGGTGACGGCGGGGGCGCGCGGGGGACGCTCCCCCTCCAGGGGTTCTCCGGACCCTGGTCGGTCGAGAGCCTGACCGTCGACGGCAAGACGCTGGCGGCCCCCGCGGCGGCCCGGCTGTCCGTGGAACGCGGCAAGGGCAACGAGGCCGAGGCCACCGGGAACTACGGCTGCAACGGCTTCACCGCCGCGGTGGTCTTCGACTCGGCGGCCGCCATCACCGTGTCGCCCGGCGTCCACACCGAGATGGCCTGCCCCGACCTGCCGTTCGAGACGGCCTTCGCCAAGCTGTTCACGGGCCGGCTGACCGTGGAACAGAGCCCGGAGAAGATCACGTTGAAGGCCCCGGACGGGAACGCGATCGCCCTGAGCTCCAAGCCCCCGGCCCCCGCCGCCCCGCTCGTCGCCACGCAGTGGACCGTCGATTCCCTGATCAAGGGGGAGAGCGCCGCCCCGGTCCCGGCCGATGCCGCGGGCCGGGCCCGCTTCACCCTGGCCGCGGACGGCACGGCGAGCGGCAGCCTCGGCTGCAACCGCTTCAACGCGACGGCCGCCGTCGAGGGCAGCCGGCTCACCTTCGGCCCCCTCACCACCACCCGGATGGCCTGCGAGGGCGGCCCCGGAGAGGTCGAGCGGGCCCTCACCGAACTGTTCGGCTCCGGCCCGCTCGACTGGAAGGTCCAGGGCGACACCCTCACCCTCACCGCGCCCGCTTCGGCCAACGCCCTCACCGCGACGGCGGCCTCGGCCGTCGAGTGACGGCGCCGTCCCCTCACCCGTTCACGTGGACGCACTTTCCACAGGCTGTGGACCAGGCCGCCGACCCGGGGCGGGTGATCAGCGGGTGATCAGCCCGGGTACGGGAGCAGTCCCGCGTCCGTCTTCTCCCAGGCCGCCCGCAGTTCGGCCAGCCGGGCCGGCTCCAGCGCCGCCTTGTCGGCCTGTTCGCGGAGGTCCCCGGCCAGGTTGAAGAGCTGGTCGCGGCCCGCCTTGCCGCGGTAGTACTTCCAGTCGCCGCGGCGCAGCGCCCGCTCCCCGCGCACCCGCCAGAACAGGTTTCGCTCGGCGATCTTCTCGCCGCGCAGCAGGTATCCGGCGAGGCTGACCCCGTCCAGCGGGTACGCCGGGTTCGCGCGGGCGCCGGCCAGCTCCAGCAGGGTGGCCGTCCAGTCCGGGGTGAAGACCGGCACGTGGCTGACCTGGCCGCCGTCGAGCCGGGCGGGCCAGCGCACGATGTTCGGGACCCGGATGCCGCCTTCCTGGAGGGAGGCCTTGTTGCCGGAGAGCGGCCAGTTGTGGGAGAAGCGCTCGCCGCCGTTGTCGCTGGAGAAGAAGACCAGGGTGTCCTCCTCCTGCCCGGAGCGCTTCAGCGCCTTCAGCACCTCGCCGACCGAGCGGTCGAGGTCCTCCACCATCTCCTTGTACTTCTCGATGGACCCGCCGTCCTCGTGCCACAGGGCCCGCTTGTCGCCGGCCTTGATCCGGCGCGTGACCTCGGCGCTGGCCTCGGTGTCCCCGTCGGCTATCCACGGCCAGTGCGGGGTGGTGAAGTTGAGGTTCAGCAGCCACGGCTTGTCACCGTGGTCGCGGGAGACGTACTCGCTCGCCCGCTCGGTCAGGATCCGCGTGTAGTAGCGCAGGTCCTTGTACTCGGCGTCGCCCTCGTAGAGGTCGTACGCGCCGTCGCCGCCCAGCTTGGAGTAGTACTCCAGGGCCCCGCCGAAGTTGCCGAAGAACTCGTCCCAGCCGGACTTGGTCGGGCTGTAGTCGGGCAGGAAGCCGCAGTGCCACTTGCCGATCAGCGCGGTCGCGTACCCGGAGCCGCGCAGCAGCGAGGCCAGCGTCGGGTGGGTCGGCTCCAGGCCCGCCGACTTGTCGGCGATGGGCTCGGCGAGCCCGCCCTTGGCGCGGCCCGGGTAGCGGCCGGTGTACAGGCTGAAGCGGGTCGGGGAGCAGGTCGCGGAGCCCGAGTAGGCGTCGGTGAAGCGGACGCCCTGGCGGGCGAGCCGGTCCAGGTTCGGGGTCTTGATGTGCGGGGAGCCGTAGGAGGACAGGTCGGCCCAGCCGAGGTCGTCCCCGAGGATGAACAGGATGTTCGGGCGGCGGGAGCGGCGGCCCCGCTCGGCCCTGAACTCCCGCTCCTGCGGGCCCGCGTGCCGGTCTTCGGCGGCGGGCGCCGCGTGGGCCGGGGCGGCGGCGCCCAGCCCCACCGCGGCGGCGGCCGCGGTCGCGCCGACCGCGCCGCCGAAGGCGCGCCGGGACAGGTTGGGATCGTTCGAGGTCACGGGTACTCCAGAGCAGGGCCCGCGGGCCGTCCGGTGCGGGCCGGCTCCGGGCAGCGCGGGACGGCGCAGGGCACGGCGGAGCAAACACGAACGGAAAGCGGCGGGGAAAGGAGAAAAGGAAAGGGAAAAGCAGCCGGAGCTACGCGGAACAGCGACACATGGCGCTGGCGACACGGACGAGGTCCACGTGTCGGCGCGCGACGAGGGTGACGGTGCGGTCACCGAGAGGCTGCATGGGCCGGAGCTTGTACGAAACGACAGGCGGCTGTCAACCAGGGCAATCCGGATATTGAGACGACCGGACTCCGAACAGGTCCCGTCACCCTGCGTGCTGTGACATTTCCCGGGCATCCCCAATTCGGACCAGTGGTCGATCTCGCCTACACTCGGGGGCGTGCCTCGTGGTGATGGACGACTCAACCACGACCTGCTCCCCGGTGAAAAGGGCCCCCAGGACGCTTGCGGCGTCTTCGGTGTCTGGGCTCCGGGTGAAGAGGTCGCCAAGCTCACCTACTTCGGACTGTATGCACTGCAGCACCGTGGACAAGAGTCCGCGGGTATCGCTGTGAGCAACGGTTCCCAGATCCTCGTCTTCAAGGACATGGGCCTCGTTTCCCAAGTCTTCGACGAAACCTCTCTCGGCTCGCTCCAGGGTCATATCGCGGTCGGTCACGCCCGCTACTCGACCACTGGTGCCTCCGTCTGGGAGAACGCCCAGCCGACCTTCCGTGCGACCGCCCACGGCTCCATTGCCCTGGGTCACAACGGCAACCTGGTGAACACCGCCGAGTTGGCCGAGATGGTCGCCGACCTCCCCCGTCAGGACGGCCGTGCCACCCAGGTGGCGGCCACCAATGACACCGACCTGGTCACCGCCCTGCTGGCCGGCCAGACGGACGACGACGGCAAGCCCCTGACCATCGAGGAGTCGGCCACCAAGGTCCTCCCGAAGGTGAAGGGCGCCTTCTCGCTCGTCTTCATGGACGAGGGCACGCTCTACACCGCCCGTGACCCGCAGGGCATCCGCCCGCTGGTCCTCGGCCGCCTGGAGCGCGGCTGGGTCGTGGCGAGCGAGACCGCCGCCCTCGACATCTGCGGCGCCAGCTTCGTCCGCGAGGTCGAGCCGGGCGAGCTGATCGCGATCGACGAGAACGGTCTCCGGACCTCTCGCTTCGCAGAAGCAAAGCCCAAGGGCTGTGTCTTCGAGTACGTCTACCTGGCGCGCCCGGACACCGACATCGCCGGCCGGAACGTCTACCTCTCGCGTGTCGAGATGGGACGGCGCCTGGCCAAGGAAGCCCCGGCCGATGCCGACCTGGTGATATCGACACCGGAATCGGGCACGCCCGCCGCCGTCGGCTACGCCGAGGCCAGCGGGATCCCGTACGGGGTCGGCCTGGTCAAGAACGCCTACGTGGGCCGGACCTTCATCCAGCCCTCGCAGACGATCCGCCAGCTCGGCATCCGTCTCAAGCTCAACCCCCTCAAGGAAGTCATCCGGGGCAAGCGCCTGGTGGTCGTCGACGACTCGATCGTCCGCGGCAACACCCAGCGCGCCCTGGTCAAGATGCTCCGCGAGGCCGGCGCGGCGGAGGTCCACATCCGGATCTCCTCGCCGCCGGTGAAGTGGCCGTGCTTCTTCGGCATCGACTTCGCCACCCGGGCCGAGCTGATCGCCAACGGCATGACGGTCGACGAGATCGCCACGTCGATGGGCGCGGACTCGCTCTCGTACATCTCGCTCGACTCGATGATCGAGGCGACCACCATCCAGAAGCCCAACCTCTGCCGTGCCTGCTTCGACGGCGAGTACCCCATGGCGCTGCCCGACCCGCAGCTCCTGGGCAAGCAGCTCCTGGAATCGGAGCTGGCGGGCGGCACCGACGCCGCCGACGCCCTCCGGCGCCCGTAGGGCCCGAGGCAACGCCGCGGTACGCGGGCTCCCACGAGCCCGCGTACCGGGGCCCCTCTCCTCCCCGGCCCCTCTCCTCCCCCCTCATCCTGCTCAACCTGCGCGGGGCCTTCCTTTCAGGCTTTTCCAGGGCCTCGCACCACACGCAGCAACGACACGAAAGCTCTCTCCTGTCATGACAGAGAAGACCACCGGTGCCAGCTACGCAGCCGCGGGCGTGGACATCGACGCGGGAGACCGCGCCGTCGAGCTGATGAAGGAGTGGGTGAAGAAGACGCAGCGCCCCGAGGTCCTGGGCGGCCTCGGCGGTTTCGCCGGCCTCTTCGACGCCTCCGCCCTCAAGCGCTACGAGCGCCCCCTGCTCGCCTCGGCCACCGACGGGGTCGGCACCAAGGTGGACATCGCCCGCCGCATGGGCGTGTACGACACCATCGGCCACGACCTCGTCGCGATGGTCATGGACGACATCGTCGTCTGCGGTGCCGAGCCGCTCTTCATGACCGACTACATCTGCGTCGGCAAGGTTCACCCCGAGCGTGTCGCGGCCATCGTCAAGGGCATCGCCGAGGGCTGCGTGCTGGCCGGCTGCGCCCTGGTCGGCGGCGAGACCGCCGAGCACCCCGGCCTGCTGGGCCCGGAGGACTTCGACGTGGCGGGCGCCGGCACCGGCGTCGTCGAGTACGACCGCCTGCTGGGCGCGGACCGCATCCGTGAGGGCGACGCCGTCATCGCGATGGCCTCCTCCGGTCTTCACTCGAACGGGTACTCGCTGGTCCGCCACGTCCTCTTCGACCGGGCCGGAATGTCCCTGGAGAGCCACGTCGAGGAGCTCGGCCGGACCCTCGGCGAGGAGCTGCTGGAGCCCACCAAGATCTACTCGCTGGACTGCATGGCCCTCACCCGCACGGCCGACGTGCACGCGTACTCCCACATCACGGGCGGCGGCCTCGCGGCCAACCTCGCCCGGGTGATCCCGGACCACCTGCACGCCACGGTCGACCGCTCGACCTGGACCCCGGGCGCGATCTTCGACCTGGTCGGCAAGGCCGGTCAGGTGGAGCGCCTGGAGCTGGAGAAGACCCTGAACATGGGCGTCGGCATGATGGCCGTGGTCCCGCAGGAGTCGGTGGACGTGGCCCTGACCGCCCTGGCCGACCGGGGTGTCGAGGCCTGGGTCGCGGGCGAGATCCTGGACCGCGGCGACCACGCCGAGGGCGCCACGATGACCGGTGACTACGCGGGCTGACCACCTCGGGGAGCCGGCCGGCACCGGCTCCCACGGTGGCCCCCAGTGGGGCTCCCACCTGCGCGAACAGCACGGAAACCCGGCCCGGGGCGATGCCCTGGACCGGGTTTCCGTGCATGTGAAGCTGTGTGCCGCTGCTGAGGATCAGCGCACCGCGAGTTCGACGCCGATGGGCGCGTCAAGCACCGCGACGGTAGACGGACGGACCGGACTCTTCGTCCTCGTCGTCGTCATCGCTGTTGTAGCGCTCCGCGTACTTGGCGTACGGGTCGTCCTCGTCATCATCATCATCAAGCTCGTCATCGACGACCGGCTCGCTGACAGGCAGCGGTTCCGTGTGCGATGCGCCCAGCTCATTGGCCAGACGCGACAAGTCAGTCCCGCCGCTGCTGTACTTCAGCTGGCGGGCGACCTTCGTCTGCTTGGCCTTTGCCCGGCCGCGCCCCATGGCTCGACCCCCTCGGTGACGGGGCTCGACGGCCCCAGAGTCTGACACGCGTTCATGGTTCGGAGCGGGCTCTCCGTGGAGAGACCGTCCGTAGGGGTTTAACGGTACCTGCTTCCGCGGCCATACGGTACGCCGCCCGCATGACGCGCCCCGGTGCAGTACCAGCAAGGCACCCCGTCCTCGCTGGTCAGCTGCGATTTTAGCCGTTTCCTGACGGGCGACCCGCCGAAGCGCAGTGAGTTCCGTCTCGCTGCGCCCCCACGGGCCGCCCAGAAGCCCCCGTAAGGGCCCCGTGAGGGTCGGGAGGGTCAGACGGTGCGCGCCCCGGTGCGGGCGTCCGCCATCCGCTGCTCGGCGATGCGGTCGGCCGCCGCGGCCGGCGGAATCCCGTCCGCCTTCGCACGTGCGAAGATCTCCAGCGTGGTGTCGAAGATCTTCGTGGCCTTGGCCTTGCACCGGTCGAAGTCGAAGCCGCGCAGCTCGTCGGCGACCTGGATGACCCCGCCCGCGTTGACCACGTAGTCCGGCGCGTAGAGGATCCCGCGGTCCGCGAGGTCCTTCTCGATGCCGGGGTGGGCGAGCTGGTTGTTCGCCGCGCCGCAGACGATCTTCGCGGTGAGCGCGGGCACGGAGTCGTCGTTCAGGGCTCCGCCGAGGGCGCAGGGGGCGTAGATGTCCAGGCCCTCCACGCGGATCAGCGCCTCGGTGTCGGCGACGGCGGTCACCTTGCCGGGGTGCTTGTCGAGGATGCGCTGCACGGACTCGGTGCGGACGTCCGTGATGACGACCTCGGCGCCGTCCTCCAGCAGGTGCTCCACCAGGTGGTGGCCGACCTTGCCGACGCCCGCGACGGCGACCTTGCGGCCGCGCAGGGTCGGGTCGCCCCACAGGTGCTGGGCGCTGGCGCGCATGCCCTGGAAGACGCCGAAGGCGGTGAGGACGGAGGAGTCGCCGGCGCCGCCGTTCTCGGGGGAGCGGCCGGTCGCCCAGCGGGTCTCGCGGGCCACGACGTCCATGTCGGCCACGTAGGTGCCGACGTCGCAGGCGGTCACGTAGCGGCCGCCGAGGGACTCCACGAACCGGCCGTAGGCCAGCAGCAGTTCCTCGGACTTGAGGACGTCCGGGTCGCCGATGATGACGGCCTTGCCGCCGCCGAGGTCGAGCCCGGCGAGCGCGTTCTTGTACGACATGCCGCGCGAGAGGTTCAGCGCGTCGAGGACGGCCTCCTCGTCCGAGGCGTACGCGTGGAACCGCGTACCGCCGAGGGCGGGGCCCAGGGCGGTGGAGTGGATCGCGATGACGGCCTTCAGGCCGGAGGCTCGGTCCTGGCACAGCACGACTTGCTCGTGGCCGCCCTGTTCGCTGCGGAACAGGGTGTGCAGGACGCCGTCGGTCATTTCGGTCACGGTGGTGACTCCCATGGAAGAGATGCGGCGGGAAAGACGCCCGCCCTGCGGGTGGGGGAGGGCGCGCTGGGAGCAGCGTAAGACCTCGGGGGCCCGGCGATCCTCCCGGTCCGGAGATCGGGACACTCAAGGGTTAGAGGCGGGCGGGTGACCGCCCGCCGGAGTAGCGCCGGGCGGGGCGGGGGAGTACGAGAGCGTGAGCGAATCCCCCGATCCCCGGCTGCCGTCCGCCCGCTCGGCCCCCGCCGTCCCCTACGCCTCCTACCTGCGTGTCTACGAGCCGCTGACGGCCTTTCCGGAGCCCGAGCGCACCCACTGGGCCGATTACGCCCGGCGCGGGACCGTCCCGACCGCCCAGGACGAACTGCGACGGTCGCTGGTGGACTTGGTGCGGGTGCCCGTGGTCGGCGTCCCGGCGCACGAGAGCGCGGACGCCTTCACCGCCGAGGTCGGCGGGGTCCTGCTGGTCTGCCCCTGGCGTACGAGGCTGCGCGGCTGGCTCGCGCTCCAGGAGCTGGTGGCCGAGTTCCCGCTCCCGGTGCTCGACGCCGCCCTGCCCGCGGCCGCCCGGCGCCGCGCGGCCGAGGAGTACGAGCTCTGGCGCGGGCGCAATCCCGATGCGCGGCCGTGGATCCGCACCGGGGTGTGGCAGGTGCCGCTGCGCTGGTTCGTGCTGGTGTCCGACGAGGAGCGGGAGTACGTGCCGGGCGAGCTGCTGCGCTACCGGACGCCGATGGTGCAGGCCCGGCGCCGGCTCGCGCGCGGGCTGCGGACCCTGCGGGAGGCGGAGGGGTACGGGATGCTCGCCGAGGGGCTGGTGGAGGTCGGGAGCTGGCTGGAGGAGTTCCACCCCCGCTCGATGGTGGAGCTGGACTACGGGGGGCTGCTGCACGCGCTGCCGGCGGAGCGGCTCGACGCCGACCACTCGGCGGCGGACCTGGCGGCGGGGCTCGCGGCCCTGCGGAGCGGGGACCGGGACGGGGCGGCGCGGACGTACGGGGCCCTGGCGGAGCGGTGGCGGGCGGTCCGGGAGAGACTCTTCGCCAATTGAGGTGGCCGGTTCCGGTTCCTGGCCGAGTGACCTGCACGACCTCGGTAGCGAGTCCGGAAGCGGTTGTCCATCCGCCGATCGGCCGAGCACGGAAGAGAACGGCCAGCTCAAGGCCGGGATGCCCTCTTTTGGGTCTTTGTTCCGGGACCTACGTCCCGATACGGGCCATTGGCCCAAGCGTGACGGACCGCACTTTCTACACCCTTGCGCCCTTCCCCTACCCTCGTGCCAAAATAGGACAAGGAGTCCGGGGAGGGTTCCTTCCGTCCAACTAAGGGCGGAATGCTCGGTATTGCACTCTACGGGGGGTCTGACGACTCCTGATCGCTCTGTGACTGATCGTCACAGTGGGGTGACTGTCCGTTATGGGACGGTCCATCGGCTTCCGCCGCTGATGAACACCTCGGAGGGCAATTCCATCGGTTTGGCCGTCGAGGCTGGACGGATGGTGTAGTTGTAGTGCCGAGGACAAGCCGTTCGTCCTATAACCGACTCGGCCCGCGTATGTCCATTTCGGGCAACGTGGGCCAAGGTGCAGAATTTAGAGGAAAGAACCGAGATGGTTCGGTTCTCCCGAGGAGGCCGCTCATGACCGCTCGCACCCCTGATGCCGAGCCGCTGCTGACCCCGGCTGAGGTTGCCACGATGTTCCGCGTGGACCCGAAGACGGTCACCCGTTGGGCCAAGGCTGGCAAGCTCACGTCCATCCGCACCCTGGGTGGACACCGCCGCTACCGCGAGGCTGAGGTCCGCGCACTGCTTGCGGGAATTCCGCAGCAGCGCAGCGAGGCCTGAGGTTCCGCAGCACTACTTATTACCGGGTCTATATCGGGTCCCCCAATCCGATGAGCCCCACACAGCTTCAAACGACTGGACCTGCCCCAACAGGTTCATCAGTCGTTCGATCGCGCTGGACTCCGCCGGGTCCAGCGCGATCTTTTTTTATGCCCTGGTCAGGGCCTTATCGAGCTGATGTGCGGAGCCGGCCGGGGTGGGTGCAATGGCACATATAAAATCGAGTGGGCGTATGAGTCCCATAAAAGCGTGCGTCTCAAAAACACGTGGGGTGACTCCCGTCACAGATGATCACTCTTGTGGATCAGGCAATGCACCCCGTAAAGGGACGTGCCGCGCAGACCGCATCATCCGGACGGGCGATTCCGCGGGCCCGGTGAGGTCCGCGGCGGGGCCTGCCGTGGGGCCGCCGTGGGGCCGCGTCGAGGCCGTGGCGGGCCGCGCGGCGGGCCCGGGTTTCTCCGCGGGCCCCGCGTGGGGCTCCAGGCGCCCCTGAGCGTGCCGTGAAGGGCCTCGTGGGGGTCCAGGGGGAGCTGGGGGCCAATCGGGGTCGTGGGGCGGGCTGGTGGGCCATCCGGCGCAACGGGGGGCCCGGCCCGTGTCCACACCTGCGCCCGTGTCCACACCCACACCCGTGCCCGTGCCGACGCTCGTGCCCCGGAAACGCGTCAGGGCCCGCATCCAGAGGATGCGGGCCCTGACGATCTTGCGAACCTGACGGGACTTGAACCCGCGACCTCCACCTTGACAGGGTGGCGAGCTAACCAACTGCTCCACAGGTCCTTGACTTGCACCCGCTGGGCGGCTGCGAATCAGACTGTACCGCAGCTCAGGGGGTGCAGTCGAACCCGATCACCGAGCAGGCCCCGGGGCCGCCGCGTCCACCGCCTTCACGATGCGCTTGTCGGAGACCGGATAGGCCGTTCCGAGCGCGTGCGCGAAGTAGCTGACGCGCAGTTCCTCGATCATCCAGCGGATCTCGGTGACCTCCGCCGGGACCGGCCTGCCCTTCGGCAACTGCTCCAGCAGCCACAGGTACTCGTCCCGCATCTCGTGGACCTTCTCCATGCGCGTGGTGTCGCGCTGGACGCCCGTGGGCATCTGCTGGAGCCGCCGGTCGACGGCCACGAGGTAGCGCATCAGGTCCGGCAGCCGGCGCAGTCCGGTCAGCGTGACGAAGCCGGCCGGCATGAGGGCGGCGAGCTGCGTCCTGGCGTCCTGGACGTTGGCCACCAGGGCGAGGCTGGCCGTGGTCTTCAGCCGGCGCTCACAGGCCTGCCAGGCGGCCAGCACCTGCTGCACCTGCGTGATGGTCCGTACGGTCGTGTCCACCAGGTCGGCCCGCACGGCCTCGTAGAGCTTGCGGAAGCCCGCCTCGTCCCAGGCCGGCCCGCCGTGCCGCGCGATCAGGTGGTCGGCGGCCGCGGTCGCACAGTCGTCGAACAGGGCCTGGATGGAGCCGTGCGGATTGCGCGACAGCGCCAGCTTCTGCTGGTTGCTCAGGTGGTCCGAGGCGAACTTCGCCGGGTTCACCGTGATGTTGAGCAGGATGAGGCGCCGGGTGCCGAGCCGCATCGCCTGCTGCTGCTCCGCCTCGGTGTCGAAGAGGCGTACGGAGACGCTCGTACCGGCGTCCACCAGCGCCGGGTACGCCTTCACCGGCTGCCCGGCCCGGCGGGTCTCGAAGACCTTGGTCAGCGTGCCGATCGTCCAGTCCGTCAGCCCGGTCTTCTCCACCGACTCCCCGCCCTCGCGCTCGGCGCTGGCCGCGGCGGCCTGCGAGAGCGCCTGGCGGGCCTTGGGCTTGAGCTGGAGCCGCAGGGCCTCCAGGTCCTTGGCCTCGGCGAGGTTCTTGCGGCGTTCGTCGACGATCCGGAAGGTGATCTTCAGGTGGTCGGGGATACGGGTCAGGTCGAAGTCCTCGGGGCTGACCGGGACCCCGACCATCCGCTGGAGCTCCCGGGCCAGCGTCACGTGCACGGGCTCCTGCAGCGGATGCGAGGTGGCCAGGAAGCGGGTCGCGTAGTTCGGCGCGGGCACGTAGTGCCGGCGGATCGGCTTCGGGAGGGACCGGATCAGCTCCGTGACCACCTCCTCGCGCAGACCCGGGATCTGCCAGTCGAAGCCCTCGTCCGTGACCTGGTTCAGCACCTGGAGCGGGATGTGGACGGTCACGCCGTCCGCGTCCGCGCCGGGCTCGAACTGGTAGGTCACCCGGAACTTCAGCGGGCCCTGCATCCAGGAGTCCGGATAGTCGGCCTTGGTGACCCCGGCCGCCTTCTCCGTCAGGAGCATCTCCCGCTCGAAGTCGAGCAGTTCGGGTTCGTCGCGCTTCTTGTGCTTCCACCAGGAGTCGAAGTGCGCCCCGGAGACCACGTGCTCCGGGATCCGCTGGTCGTAGAAGTCGAAGAGGGTCTCGTCGTCGACCACGATGTCGCGGCGCCGGGCCCGGTTCTCCAGCTCCTCCACCTCGGTGAGGAGCTTGCGGTTGTCGGCGTAGAACTTGTGGTGGGTCCGCCAGTCGCCCTCGACGAGAGCGTTGCGAATGAACAGTTCGCGCGAGACCTCGGGGTCGATCCGGCCGTAGTTGATCTTCCGCTGCGCGACGATCGGCACCCCGTAGAGCGTGACCTTCTCGAAGGCCATCACGGCCGCCTGGTCCTTCTCCCAGTGCGGCTCGCTGTACGTGCGCTTGATCAGGTGCTGGGCGAGCGGCTCCACCCACTCCGGCTCGACCTTGGCGTTCACCCGGGCCCACAGCCGCGAGGTCTCCACCAGCTCGGCCGACATCAGGAACTTGGGCTGCTTCTTGAACAGCGAGGAGCCCGGGAAGATCGCGAACTTGGCGGACCGGGCGCCCAGGTACTCGTTCTTGTCGGTGTCCTTCAGCCCGATGTGCGACAGCAGGCCGGCCAGCAGCGAGATGTGCACGCTCGTCTCGGGGGCGTCGGCCTCGTTGACGTGGATGCCCATGGACCTGGCGACCGTACGCAGCTGCGAATAGATGTCCTGCCATTCGCGGATCCGCAGGAAGTTCAGGTACTCCTGCTTGCACATCCGGCGGAAGGAGGACGAGCCGCGCTCCTTCTGCTGCTCCCGGACGTAGCGCCACATGTTCAGGAACGAGAGGAAGTCGCTCGTCTCGTCCTTGAACCGGGCGTGGTTCTGGTCCGCCTGCGTCTGCTTGTCCGAGGGCCGCTCGCGCGGGTCCTGGATGGACAGGGCCGCAGCGATGACCATGACCTCGCGGACGCAGTTGTTCTTGTCCGCCTCCACCACCATGCGGGCCAGGCGCGGGTCCACGGGCAGCTGGGAGAGCTGGCGGCCCATGGGCGTGAGGCGCTTCTTGTGGTCCTTCTCGTTCGGATCGAGCGCCCCGAGCTCCTGGAGCAGCTGCACGCCGTCGCGGATGTTGCGGTGGTCCGGCGGGTCGATGAAGGGGAACTTCTCGATCTCGCCGAGGCCGGCCGCGGTCATCTGGAGGATGACGGAGGCCAGGTTGGTGCGCAGGATCTCCGCGTCCGTGAACTCCGGACGGGTGAGGAAGTCGTCCTCCGAGTACAGCCGGATGCAGATGCCGTCCGAGGTACGGCCGCAGCGGCCCTTGCGCTGGTTGGCGCTGGCCTGCGAGACCGCCTCGATGGGCAGCCGCTGGACCTTGGTGCGGTGGCTGTAGCGGGAGATGCGGGCGGTGCCCGGGTCGATCACGTACTTGATGCCGGGGACGGTCAGCGAGGTCTCGGCGACGTTGGTGGCCAGGACGATCCGCCGACCGGTGTGCTGCTGGAAGACGCGGTGCTGCTCCGCGTGCGAGAGGCGCGCGTAGAGGGGGAGCACCTCGGTCAGGCGGAGCTTGCGCTTCTCCAGCGCGTCCGCCGTGTCGCGGATCTCGCGCTCGCCGGAGAGGAAGACCAGGATGTCGCCCGGCCCCTCCGCCTGGAGCTCGTCCACGGCCTCGCAGATCGCGGTGATCTGGTCGCGGTCGCTGTCCTCGGAGTCGTCTTCGAGGAGCGGCCGGTAGCGGACCTCGACCGGGTACGTCCGGCCGCTGACCTCCACGACCGGGGCGTCGCCGAAGTGCCGGGAGAAGCGCTGCGGGTCGATGGTCGCCGAGGTGATGATCACCTTGAGGTCGGGGCGCTTGGGCAGCAGCGTGGCCAGGTAGCCGAGCAGGAAGTCGATGTTCAGCGACCGCTCGTGGGCCTCGTCGATGATGATCGTGTCGTACGCGCGCAGCTCGCGGTCCGTCTGGATCTCGGCGAGCAGGATGCCGTCCGTCATCAGCTTGACGAAGGTCGCGTCCTGGTCCACCTGGTCGGTGAACCGGACCTTCCAGCCGACGGTCTGGCCGATCTCGGACTTCAGCTCCTCCGCGATGCGCTCCGCGACCGTGCGGGCCGCGATCCGGCGGGGCTGGGTGTGCCCGATCATGCCCCGGACCCCGCGCCCCAGCTCCATGCAGATCTTGGGGATCTGCGTGGTCTTGCCGGAGCCGGTCTCGCCCGCGACGATCACGACCTGGTGGTCGCGTATCGCCTCGGCGATCTCGTCCTTCTTCTGGCTGACGGGCAGGTTCTCGGGATACGTGACCTCGGGCATGCGCGAGGCGCGACCGGCCAGTCGCGCGGCGGCCGTTTCGGCCTCCGCGGCGATCTCGTCGAGCACGGCCTGCTTGGCCTCGGGCTTTCGGATGCGGCGCGCGCCTTCGAGGCGGCGGCCGAGGCGGTGCGCGTCACGGAGGGAGATCTCACCGAGAAGCGTCTGCAGGGCGGCGAAGGAAGTAGACATACCTGGTCGAGGATCTCACCCGTAGGTGCCGGGTGGCGAACGCATTTGTGGGGCCGACCCGTACCATTTCGGGACGAGTCCCCCGAGTGTTACCCCGATGTGTCCCCCCGACGTGTCCCCGGCGATGTCCCGGTGCCGTCGCGGTGCCCCCCCAGCGAGAGGCCGCCCACGATGTCCCGCAACCGCCGCCTCCGGTGCGTGTTCGCGGTGCTCCTGGGCTGGGCCCTGCTGGCCGGGACCTTCCAGTCGGCGGCGGCCCCGGCGGCAGCCCGGGTCGCGGCGGCTCCGACGGCCGCCGTTACCCCGGCCGCCGTCCCCGGCGTGACCCCGGCCGCCGTCCCCGGCGTGACCCCGGCCGCCGTCCCCGGCGTGACCCCGGCCGCCGCCCCCTCCGCGGCCCCGGCCCCCGCGGAAGCCGGCGCCGCCCGGCCCGGCGCGGTCTTCGCCGTCTCCGCCGTCCCGGCCGGGCCCGCCTGCGCGCCGGGATCCCCCGGCCGGGACGGCGTACCCGCCCTGCCGGGGCGGGCCGCGTCCGACCAGGCCCAGGTCCAGGCCCCGCCCGCGCGGCCCGGGCCCGAGGTGGCGGCCGCGTCGCGGGCGATAGCCGTACGGGTCCTCGTACGCGGGCCCGGCCAGTCGGCGCCGTCCCCGCTGGAGCTGTCCGTGATGCGGGTCTAGGAGGACCGGCCGCATCAGCCGCCCGGTCCGTCCGCCCCTCCCGTCCCGCACAGCCATGGAGCACCCGTATGTCCGCATCCCCTTCCTCCTCCTCTTCCTCCCGCAAGCCCCTGCTGATCTCCGCCGGAGTCGCCCTCGCCGCCGTCACCCTGGGCCTCGTCTCCTGGCAGGCCACCAAACCCGATCACGGCACCGACGGCGCCGCCCGGCCGTCCGCGGCCGCCTCCTCGGAGACTCCGGGGGCCGGAGCGGCCACGGACCCCGCCGCGCAGCTCAAGGCCCTGGCCCGGCGCGAGGCCGGGGACAAGCTCGCCGCCGGCCGGGCCGACGCCCCCGTCGTCCTGATCGAGTACTCCGACTTCAAGTGCGGCTACTGCGGGAAGTTCGCCCGCGACACCGAGCCCGCGCTCGTGAAGAAGTACGTGGAGGACGGCACCCTGCGCATCGAGTGGCGCAACTTCCCGATCTTCGGCGCCGACTCCGAGGCCGCCGCCAAGGCCGCCTGGGCGGCGGGGCAGCAGGACCGCTTCGCGCAGTTCCACGCAGCCGCGTACGCCGAGGGCGCCAAGGAGAAGGGCTTCGGCGCGGAGCGGCTGACCGAGCTGGCGCGCGAGGCCGGGGTCCCGGACCTGGAGCGCTTCGCGGCGGACATGGCCGGGGAACAGGCCGCCGCCGCGCTCCGCAAGGACCAGGACGAGGGCTACCGCATCGGCGTGACCTCCACCCCGTCCTTCCTGATCAACGGGCAGCCCATCGCGGGAGCCCAGCCCGCGGCGGCCTTCGACGCCGCCATCGCCAAGGCCAAGGCACAGGCGCAGGCGGCCGCGAAGTGACCGACGCCGGATACCTGGCCGCCCTCCTCGGCGGCCTCCTGGCGCTGCTCAGCCCGTGCAGCGCACTGCTCCTGCCCGCCTTCTTCGCGTACTCCATCGACTCCACGTCCCGGCTGCTGGCGCGCACCGGGATCTTCTACGCGGGCCTCGCGACCACCCTCGTACCGCTGGGGGCGGCGGGTTCGTACGCCGGGCGGTTCTTCCACGGCAACCGCGAGGCCCTCGTGCTGTTCGGCGGCTGGCTGATCATCGGGCTCGGGATCGCCCAGATCCTCGGTCTGGGCTTCGCCCCGAAGCGGCTCTCCGAGCTGTCGGGAAGGATCCGGCCGACCACCGCCCTGTCGGTGTACGCGCTGGGCGCGGTCTACGGACTGGCCGGCTTCTGCGCCGGACCCATCCTCGGCAGCGTGCTGACGGTCGCGGCCGTCAGCGGCAGCCCGGTCTACGGGGGCCTGCTGCTGGCGGTCTACGCACTGGGCATGGCCGTGCCGCTGTTCGTGCTGGCACTGCTCTGGGAGCGCTTCGACCTGGGCCGCCGGCGCTGGCTGCGCGGCCGCGCCTTCTCGTTCGGCCGCTTCGAACTGCACACCACCTCGCTCGCCTCGGGCCTGTTCTTCGTCCTGCTCGGCGTGCTGTTCCTGGCCTACGACGGGGCGAGCGCCCTGCCGGGGCTGCTGGACGTGGACGATTCGTTCGCGGTGGAGCAGCGGGTGCAGGCGGTGGCGGACGCGGTTCCGGACTGGGCGCTGCTCGGGGCGGTGGCCGTGGCGGCGGCGGGCGTGGGCCTGGCGCAGTGGCGCCGGCGGACCCGGGCGGCGGCGAGCGCGGACGCGGGTGCGGGCACGGAAGGGGAATGACGAAGAAGGCCCCGTCCGATGGACGGGGCCTTCTTGATTCTGGTGGCTGGGGCCGGGGTCGAACCGGCGACCTATCGCTTTTCAGGCGATCGCTCGTACCAACTGAGCTACCCAGCCACGAAACCGTTTCCGGCTTCAGCGAACCTGACGGGACTTGAACCCGCGACCTCCACCTTGACAGGGTGGCGAGCTAACCAACTGCTCCACAGGTCCTTGCAATGTGCGAGACGAGTCTCGCACACGGTAATGCGTACCCCCAACGGGATTCGAACCCGTGCTACCGCCTTGAAAGGGCGGCGTCCTGGGCCACTAGACGATGAGGGCTAAAGGCCCGCCGGGCACTTTCCAGCGCGTCGGGGACGTGAGAAGCATATGGGATCCCGGCGGCGATCGCCAAAACGGTTTCCGCGGGCGGGTCAGGGGCGGGCCGCAGGAGGATCCGGAGGCAGCCCGGAGGAGGCCGGAGGCGGGCCGGCAGCTCAGCCCCAGCCCAGTTCGTGGAGCCGCTCGTCGTCGATCCCGAAGTGGTGGGCGATCTCGTGGACCACCGTCACGGCCACCTCGTGGACCACCTCGTCCGTGCTCCCGCACATCCGCAGGGTCGGCCCCATGTAGATCGAGATCCGGTCGGGCAGCACCCCGGCGTACCACTCCCCGCGCTCCGTGAGCGGGGTCCCCTCGTAGAGGCCGAGCAGCTCCGGGTCGTCGGCGGCGGGCTCGTCCTCCACGAAGACGGCCACGTTGTCCATGACCCGGGTCAGCTCCTCGGGGATCGAGTCCAGCGCTTCGGCCACCAGCTCTTCGAACGCGTCACGCGTCATCTCCAGCACGGGGCCATTCTCCCGTGCCGAGGCCCGTTTGCGGCGGCTCGTTTCCGGCGGGCCGGGACCCGGCGCGCGAGAATGACCCGGTGGCGACCTGTGAAGCGGAGCGCGGATGACCCGGCCGTCGGAGGGTGCCCGGCCGTCGGAGGGGGCTCGGCCGTCCGAGGGGGCCGAGGCCATCGACCCGGACGTGGACCTGCACGTGCCGGCGCAGCGCGCCGAACCCCAGCGCCGGGTGCTCGCGGCCGTGGCGGCGGGCGGCGCCGCGGGCGCCGCGGCCCGGTACGGGGTCGGACTGCTGTGGCCGGCCGCGCCCGCGGCCTTCCCGTGGGGCACCTTCTGGATCAACGTGTCGGGCTGCGCGCTCATCGGCGTCCTCATGGTGCTGATCAGCGAGGGCGGCCGCTCGGCGCATCCCCTCGTACGGCCCTTCCTCGGGGTCGGGGTGCTCGGCGGGTTCACCACCTTCTCCACCTACGCCGTGGACTTCGCGCGGCTCCTCGGCGCCGGCGAGGCCGGCACCGCGCTGGCGTACGCCGGGCTCACGGTGGCCGGGGCGCTGGGCGCGGTGTGGACGGCGGCGGTGATCACCCGGCGCGCGGTCGGCGACGGCCCGCGGCCGGGTCCGGGGTCGGGTCCGCGGGCGGGGCGGGGGGCGGGTCGGGGATGAACTGGCTGATCGTCATGGTGGGCGCGGCCGTCGGGGCGCCCCTGCGGTACCTGACCGACCGCGCGGTGCAGGCGCGGCACGACTCGGTCTTCCCCTGGGGGACCTTCGTGGTGAACGCGGCCGCCTCCCTGATGCTGGGGGCGCTGACCGGGGCGGTGCTGGACGGGGCCGCCTCCTCGCGGCTGAACCTGCTGCTCGGCACCGGGCTGTGCGGGGCGCTGAGCACCTACTCGACGTTCTCCTACGAGACGCTGCGCCTGGCCGAGCGGGGCTGGAAGTTCCTGGCGGCGGCGAACGTGAGCGCCTCGGTGCTGGTCGGGCTGGGCGGGGTCACGCTCGGTCATCAGGTGGCGGGACAAATGTTCGCCTGACGGTGCGGCCCGCGTCCCCCTTGGGGCGTGCTGGGGCGTGTCCCTTACGGGGTACAGGGAGTTGGGCACATTGACCCGCGCATCGCGGACCCTTGCCAGCGTTCCGGAGGTGCCCCGTGCGCCAGTTGTCCGCTTCCCTCCGCTCCTCGCGTCCCTCCCGCTCGCTCCGGCTCGCCGTCGCCGCGCTCGCTGTGGCGGCGACCGCGGGATGCATGAGCGTCGGGGAGGACGCCGCGAAGCCCGGGCCCTCCGCATCGGCGGGCCTCCAGGGCGGCAAGTCCGGCGGCGGCTCCTCGTCCGGGAAGGGCGCCGCGAACCAGGGCGGCGGCCACGGCTCGAAGGGCGGTACGGGGAACCAGGACGGCAAGGCCGGAGGCCCCGGGAACGCCTCCGGCGCGGCCGGGGCCTCCCCCAGCCCGGGCGCGCCGGCCGGTCCGCCCGGGGCGCCCTCGCCGTCGGCCGGTCCGGGCGGCGGAGCCGGCGGCCAGGGGCCCCAGCAGCCCCCGACGGGCGGTTCCGGCTCCGGGTCGGGCTCCGGCGGAGGCGGCGCCTCCGGGGGCGGCCAGCCCGCCTCCCCGACCCCGGAGCCGCCGAGCCCCGCCCCGCCGGTCTCCCCGCCGCCCGTGACGGAACCCACACCGAGTCCGGAGCCCCCGAAGCCGGAGCCGACGCCCGAACCGGGCGGGCAGCCGTAGGCCCGAGAGGGGCTCGGCCCTGGGGCGATCCGCCCGCCGGGCTCCGGTGGGCGGAGGGTGTTTCCGCAGGTCAGCGCCTTCTTTGGGGGAGCGACTTGCCAGACCCGGGGGAGGGTGCGTATGGTTATAGATCGTTTGATCCCATTGCCCGGCGCCGACTCCGAAGAGCGCCGCGTGGCGCGTACTCTCCCCAACCGTGGCTGACCGCATTGAGGCGGTCGATTTGCGATTCACGGAGTTTGGGCGCGTGCCGAGACTCCGGAAGGTTTCGCATTTCGCATGTCCATTTCCAGTTCTGACCGTTCCGTCATGCCCGAGAACGACTCCAACGAGATCGTCGACGCCGAGACCCTCGCCGTCACCGAGGCCCTTGAGGCCGTCGTCACCGACGAGATCATCGAGGCCCTCGAGGCCGACGTGACGAACCACGAGTCCGACGAGTCCGATGACTCCTTCGAGGACTCCACCGAAGACTTCAACGAAGACGCCGAGGCCGACGCCGCCGACGCCGAGCCCACCCTGACCTTCGGCGACCTCGGTCTGCCCGAGGGCATCGTGCGCAAGCTCGCCCAGAACGGCGTCACCGCGCCCTTCCCGATCCAGGCCGCGACCATCCCGGACGCCCTGGCCGGCAAGGACATCCTCGGCCGTGGCCGCACCGGCTCCGGCAAGACCCTCTCCTTCGGTCTGCCGACCCTGGCCTCGCTGGCCGGCGGGCACACCGAGAAGAAGAAGCCCCGCGCGATCATCCTGACGCCGACGCGTGAGCTCGCGATGCAGGTCGCGGACGCTCTCCAGCCCTACGGCGACGTGCTCGGCCTCAAGATGAAGGTCGTCTGCGGCGGTACCTCCATGAGCAACCAGATCTTCGCTCTGGAGCGCGGTGTCGACGTCCTCGTCGCCACCCCGGGCCGTCTGCGCGACATCATCAACCGTGGCGCCTGCTCCCTGGCCAACGTCCAGGTCGCGGTCCTCGACGAGGCCGACCAGATGGCGGACCTGGGCTTCCTGCCCGAGGTCACCGAGCTGCTCGACCAGATCCCCGGCGGCGGCCAGCGCATGCTCTTCTCCGCCACCATGGAGAACGAGATCGGCACCCTGGTCAAGCGCTACCTGACCAACCCCGTCACGCACGAGGTCGACAGCGCGCAGGGCAACGTCACGACCATGACGCACCACGTCCTCGTCGTGAAGCCGAAGGACAAGGCGCCGGTCACGGCCGCCATCGCCGCCCGCAAGGGCCGCACCATCATCTTCGTCCGCACCCAGCTGGGCGCCGACCGCATCGCCGAGCAGCTCATCGAGTCCGGTGTGAAGGCCGACGCGCTGCACGGCGGCATGACGCAGGGTGCCCGTACCCGCGTCCTCGCCGACTTCAAGGACGGCTACGTCAACGCGCTCGTCGCCACCGACGTCGCCGCCCGCGGCATCCACGTCGACGGCATCGACCTGGTCCTGAACGTGGACCCGGCCGGCGACCACAAGGACTACCTGCACCGCTCGGGCCGTACCGCCCGCGCCGGCAAGTCCGGTGTCGTCGTGTCGCTGGCGCTCCCGCACCAGCGCCGCCAGATCTTCCGCCTGATGGAGGACGCGGGCGTCGACGCCTCGCGCCACATCGTCCAGGGCGTCGGCGCCTTCGACCCCGAGGTCGCCGAGATCACCGGTGCCCGTTCGCTGACCCAGGTCCAGGCCGACTCCGCGAACAACGCCGCGAAGCAGGCCGAGCGCGAGGTCGCCGACCTCACCAAGCAGCTGGAGCGCCTCTCCCGCCGCGCCGTCGAGCTGCGCGAGGAGGCCGACCGCCTGGTCGCCCGCTCCGCGCGTGAGCGCGGCGAGGACCCGGAGGCCGCTGTCGCCGAGGTGGTCGAGGCCGCCGAGGCCGAGGTCGCGGCCGCCGTGGCCGAGCCGGTCGCGGAGGAGCGTCCCGCGTTCCAGAGCCGTGACGACCGTGGCAACTACGAGCGCCGTGACAACCGTCGCGACGACCGTGGCGGCGACCGCGGCGGTGACCGTGGCAGCTTCCGCCGCGACGACCGCGGTGACCGTGGTGGCGACCGTGGCGGCTTCCGCTCCGGTGGCGACCGTCCGTCCGGTGGCTTCCGCTCGGGCGGCGACCGTCCGACCGGTGGTGGCTTCCGTCGTGACGACCGTCCTTCGGGCGGCTTCAACCGTGACGACCGTGGTGGCGACCGTGGCGGCTTCCGCTCCGGTGGCGACCGTCCGGCCGGCGGCGGCTTCCGCTCCGGTGGCGACCGTCCGACCGGTGGTGGCTTCCGTCGTGACGACCGTCCCTCGGGCGGCTTCCGCGCCGGGGGCGTGGGGGGGCT
>NZ_JBHXKA010000083.1:10440-36015 GCF_042722885.1 Streptomyces sp. NPDC058401 | reverse complement strand
GATGGGGCCCATGCCGTACGGCATGGGCCCCATCCGCGTCCGGCGGCGTGCGGTCCGCTACGAAGCGGCGGGCGCGGAGATCTCCGCCGCCTCGGACCGGCAGATCCAGGTCAGGGGCAGCGTCACGACGCAGATCGCCGCCGCGACGAGCGGCAGTACGGAGTACCCGTACGTTCCCGTGACGCCGCTGGCGACGGCCGCTCCGACCGCGATGCCGGCGTTCCCCGCCGAGGCGCCGAGCGTGGCCGCGAGGTCGCCGCCGGGCCCGGCGCGGCGGATCGTACGGAGCTGGAGGGCGGGGGCCAGCCCGAAACCGGCGAGCCCCCACAGCGCGACGCAGACCGCCACGGCCACCGGCCGTTCGCCGAGCAGGAAGAGCGTGGTGAGCACCAGCGCGAGCACCGCGGTCGCCGCGGTCACGGTGGTCCCGGCGGCCCGGTCGGCGAGCCGGCCGCCCAGCAGGGTCCCGGCCGTGCCGGCGGCTCCGAACACCAGCAGGTACAGGCCGACGGAGCCGCCCCCGACCCCGACGACGTCCTGGAGGTACCCGCTCAGCTGGGTGAAGGCGGTGAACTGGCCGCAGAAGACCAGGACGGCGATCGCCAGCAGCGCCAGCACCGGCGCCTTCGCCACGTGCCCGAACTGCGCGCGCAGCGCCTGCCGTCCCCCGGTGGCGGCCGATGGCACGGCCGCCCAGGTCAGCAGCAGGGCCGCGCACGCGAGGACGGAGATCCCGGCGAAGGCGTACTGCCACGGCAGGACCTGCCCGGCGAAGGTGGCCAGGGGCACGCCCAGGAGATTGGCCGCGGCGATCCCCCCGAACACCACGGCGACGGCCCGGCCCCTGCGCTCCGCCGGGACCAGGCCGGCGGCGACCGCGGAGGCGGCGCCGACGAACAGTCCGTGGACGGCGCCCGCGAGGACGCGTACGACGAGGACGACGGCGAAGTCGGCCCAGAGGGCCGCGACGGCGTTGGCCAGGGCGTAGCTGCCGAGCGCGGCGACCAGTACGACCCTGCGGGGCAGCCGGAGCGTCAGCGCGGTCAGCAGCGGCCCGCCCAGGCACACCCCGACCGCGTACGCGGTGACCAGCAGGCCGGCCGTGGCGGCGCTGACGTGCAGGCTCTCGGCCATCCGGTCCAGGACGCCGATCACGGCGAACTCGGCGGTCCCCACGACGAACGCGCTCAGACCGAGGACACCGAGGGCGCGCGTCGCGCTCCGGGGCGGGGCCGGGTCCGGGTCTGGAGCCGGGTCCGGAGCCGGGTCCGGGGTCGGGGGGCTCTGCGAGGGCACGGGCGGGGGGCCGGGTCTGATCCCGTCCACAGGCCCGTCTACGAGGCCCTCTCCGGGCCCTGCTCCGGTTGCGGTTCCGTGCATCGTGGATCCTCCGTGCTCCCGCGCCGGCCGTGCGTCACGGCGTCTCTGCCGGCCAGCACACCAGCGCCCGCACCGGCTGTCGTTGCCGACTGCCGCAAGTCGCGCCGGGTTTCGCGCAGGAGCGCTCAGATCGCGGTGGCGCCGCCGTCGACCGGCATCGCGGCGCCGGTCACGAAGGAGGCCCGCTCGCTGCACAGCCACAGCGCCGCCTCGGCCACTTCGGAGGGCGAGGCCATGCGCTTCTGCACGCTGGCGTCCGCGAACCGCTGCTCCAGCTCGGCGTGCTGCCCCAGCACCTCCTCCATCATCTCGGTGCGCGTGGCGCCCACGATCAGGGCGTTGACCCGGATGTTCGCGACGCCGTAGTCGGCCGCCGCGGCCCGGGTCATGCCGAGGACGGCGTGCTTGGCGGCCACGTACGCGGCGCTGGCCCCCGTGGCCCGGGTGGCGGCGACGCTGGCGGTGTTGACGATGGAACCGCCCGAGCTCTGGCCCAGCATCACGGGGATCTGGTGGCGCATGCAGTTCCACACGCCCGTCACGTTCACGTCCATGGTCTGCCGGAAGACGGCGTCGTCGACCTCGTGCAGCGGCGCGCCCGCCGTGGCGTAACCGGCATTGTTGAAGGCGTAGTCGAGCCGTCCGTACGCCTCCACGGCCGCACCGACGGCTTCGCGCATCCGGTCCGTGTCGACGACGTCGCCCTCGACCGCGAGGGCGCGCCCGCCGGATTCCTCGATCGTCCGGGCCAGTGCGCGCAGCCGCTCACCGCGCCGCGCGACCAGTACGACGGCCGCGCCCTCCGCGGCGAAGGCCCGGGCGGCCGCCGCGCCGATCCCGCTGGACGCTCCGGTGATCATGGCCACGCGGCCGGCCATCGGCCGCCGGTCGCTCGTACCGGCGCTCGTACCGGCGCGCACGCCGTCGCTCATGCCGTCGCTCGCAGGCTCGTACCGGCCGGGACCCCGTTCCACACGGTGCCGCGCAGGGCCTCGGCGTCCACGGCGCGGATCAGCTGCTCGTCGATCGCGTCCAGGGAGTCCACGACGTGCCGCACTCCGGCCTCGTGCATCAGCTGCCGCTGGAAGCTGTGCACGAACTTGCTCGGGTGGCCGATGAAGGGAACGTCGAGTTCCCTCGCGGTCTCGGCCACCTTGGCCACGTCGTCGACGAAGAGGGCTTCCCCGTGCTCCAGCCCGAAGACCTCGGTGGTGATCTCGTGGATCCCGGGACGGAAGTCGTTGGTGCACACGTAGCCCGGGCCGTCGAACAGCTCCGCCCACTCCCCGAGGAACCGGTCGAAGTGGGGTGCGGCGAGCCCTCCGTAACAGACCGTCCGCAGTCCGAGGGCCCGCAGCCTGCGCACGAGGTCGATCGCACCGTCCAGGACGGCGACCGGGTGCTCGGCGAGGTAGGCCTCGCGCTCCTCGAAGTAGGCCGCGAGGGCCTCCTCACCGGTGAGCTCCTGCGGTACGGCGGCGGCCATGTTGCGGCCGGCTATGTGCTGGGGCTGCGAGAAGACCGCACGCTCGGTATCGGCGGTGTACGCGCCTCCGCGGCCGGTGACGAAGCCGTGGATCACGGGGCTGAAGGTGTCGTTGAGCAGGACGCCGTCGATGTTGAGCGCGGCGAGCCGAAGTCGGCCGAGGCTGTGGGGCATGGGTCCTCCAGGGACGGGACTGGACGGGACGGGGCTGAAGACCTGCAAGGCGGAGGGGTGCGGCGAAGGCCGAGGGGTGCGGCGAAGGCCCAGGCGTACGGCGATCGCGTGGCTCGGTGATCGGGTGGCTCGGTGATCGGGTGGCTCGGTGATCGGGTGGCTCGGTGATCGGGTGGCTCGGTGATCGGGTGGCTCGGCGCCACGTCAGCCGATGAGGTCCCTCAGGCGTTCGTGGCTGACCTCGGTGCGGGAGACGACCGCCGGTACGGCGATGCCGGGGAGCAGCAGGCGCCACATCCGAAGGGTGCGGTCGCTCAGGTCCTTCCGGCCGCTGGCCACGCTGGAGAACATCTGCATGCCCGTACACGCCTCGGTGACGAACTCGCCCAACTCCTCGGGTGACACGCCCGCCTGGAGCTCTCCCCTGCCCTGCGCCTCGCGCAGGCAGTCGGCCATGATCCCGGCCCAGGACTGGTAGGGCGTCACGTCGGAGCCTCCCCAGGAGGCCTGTTCGCCCGTCAGCCGGACTCCGGCCCGCAGGAGCGGGTCGACCTGGAGCAGGTGCGACCAGAACAGGGTGATGTCCACGAGCCGCTGGAGTCCGTCGGACTGCAGCCTGGGGACGATGGTCTCGGGCTGCGCGTTCATCACCGCGCGCGCCAGACCCTCTTTGGAGTCGAAGTGGAAGTACAGGGCGCCCGTGGTGAGCCCCGCCCGCTTCAGGATCAGGTTGACGCTGGCACCGGCGTACCCGAGCTCGTCGAAGGTCTCCGCCGCGGCGCGCAGGATCGCCTCCCGCGTCTGGACCGCCCGCACCTGCTTGGGACCAGCCACGACCTCTCCCTCCAAAAAGAAACGGAACGGTTCTTATGTTAACGAGTCGAAGCGGGCCGTTGGCAACCCCGAACTGCACCCAGATGCCCCTCAGGGGCCTCATGGGCCCCTTCCACCAGAAACCACCCACCCGATCAACCCTGCGGACCAGCGACTTTACGAAGTATTGACTTTAAACAAAAGCGAACACTCGTTATGTTGAAGAAGGAACGGGCGGGGGCCACCGGATCCAGACCCATGACCCACCCCTGTCCGGATCGACTTCGTTTCCGACGTCCCGGGGGGACAGCATGCTCACGAGCACACTGCCGACAAGGCGCGAATCGCATCCTCAGAACCGGCCGGTATCCGCAGCGGAAGTCCACAAGACGGACGCGAGCGAACGGCTCCTGACCAGCTGGCGGCTCCTCGGTGCCGACCGGTTCGCCATCTCCGCACGGTGGCCGACACATCACCGCTTCTACGGCGGCGCCTACGGCTCCCGCGACCCGCTGCTGCTGATCGAGTGCGTACGCCAGGCGATCCCCATGCTCTGCCACGCCGCCTACGACGTGCCGTTCGGCTTCCGGCAGGCATGGGAAGACCTGCACTTCCAGTTCGACGCCTCCGCGCTCATCGCCGAAGACGCCCCGCTCACCACCGAACTGGAGGTCACCTGCACCGATCTCGTACGGCGCGGCACCCGGCTCGCCGGGATGACCATGTCCGTCCGGGCCTCCCTGGGCGGCGTCACCGCGGCCCACGTACGGACCCGGTTCTCGAACCAGGCACCGGCGGTCTACCAGCGCCTGCGCGGCCCGTACGCCGACATGGCCGCGGCCCACGCCCGCGCCCTGCCACCCGGCGCCCCGGTCCCGCCCCGCCTCGTCGGCCGCGAACGCGCCGAGGACGTGGTCCTGTCCTCCGCGGGCACGCCGGGCCGCTGGCACCTGCGCTCCGACCTCGGGCACCCGGCGCTCTTCGACCACCCCGTCGACCACGCACCCGGGATGCTGCTCCTGGAGGCGGCCCGGCAGGCGGCCCTGGCCCAGTCCCCGCGGCCGGCCACCGTGGTGGCGATGAAGACGGTCTTCACCCGCTACGCCGAGTTCGACACGCCCTGCCTCGTCGAGGCCACGCCGGTCACGGCGGCCCCGGGGACGCCGGAAGGGACCAGGGGCACCCTGGTCGAACTGCGGCAGAACGGCGGCCCCATCTTCACCGCCGAGGTGACCACCCGCCCGGTGCGCGCCGCCTGACCCGGAACCCCGCCTGACCCGGAACCCTGTCAGCGCCGGAGCGCCTCGGCCGGTTCGATGCGGGCGGCGCGCCAGGCGGGGTAGAGCCCGGCGAGCACCCCGGTGAGCAGCCCGAGGAGCGGGGCGACGGCAACGCTGCCGGGGTGGACGACGGGCGTCCAGTCCCGGAACACCGCGACGCCCACCACGGTCAGGGTGCCCAGCGAGGTTCCGACGAGTCCGCCGAGGGCGCCCAGGGCTCCCGATTCGGCGAGGAACTGCGTGGTGACGTGCCGGCCGCGGGCGCCGAGCGCGCGCCGCAGGCCGATCTCCCCGGTGCGTTCCAGTACGGCCACCAGGGTGGTGTTGGCGATGCCGACGGCGCCGATGACCAGGCAGATCCCGGCCAGGATCAGGAAGAGCTGCTCCAGGTCGGAGGTGACCCCGCTGCGCAGCGTCTTCGGGTCGGGCGGCGGTACGGCCTTCAGGTACTCGGGGTGGTCGGGGCGCAGCGCGGCGGGGGCGAGCGAGGCGACCTGCTGCGCGGCGCCGACATCGGTGGCGATCAGCATCGTGGCACGGGACCTGGGCAGGCCCCAGATCTCCTCCGCGGTGGTGCGGGGCACCACGACCGAGAGGAGGAGCTCGGGCTTGCGCCGCACGTCGTCGATGATCCCGATCACGGCGAAGGGCTCGGAGCCGATGAACACGGCCGGCCGGGTGTCGAGGGTGGTGATGCCGAGGCGGGCGGCGACGGCCGAGCCGAGGACGGCCACGCGCTGTGTGGTGCCGGAGTGGTAGGCGTCGTAGAGGCGGCCCTGGCCCATCGTGGGAACGGCGGCCCGCAGGGCGCCGGGCGAGGCGGCGATCACCTCGGTACCGGCGCCCCGGTCGGCAGCGCCGCCGACCGGGGCGGCACGGACACCGCCGGAGGCGGCGTCGAGTTCGACCTCGCCGAAGACGCCCCCGTGCTGGACTCCGCCCAGCCGCTCGATGCGGAGGTCGGCGTCCGCGGGGAATCCGGGACCGGCGAACTCGTCCTTCTCGCGGGCGATGTCCTCGACGGTCACCTCGGTGGCGGTGAGCAGGTCGAAGCGGCCGTCGATCTGGGACGATGTGGTGGCCGTCAGGCCGAGGACGGCGACGAAGGTGCCGACGCCGAGGACGGTCCCGAGCGCCGTCAGCGCCGAGCGGGCCGGACGCTGCAGGATCCCGGCGAAGGCCTCGGAGACGTTGTCGCGGGGGGTGAACCGGGAGGGCTCGACGCGGGGAGGCTTCGTGGGGCGCGGCTTCGTGGGGCGCAGCTTCGTACGGGACAGGTTCATGCGGGGGCCTGTTCGCGGAGTATGCCGTCGCGGATCGCGACGGTCCGGCCGCCGTGCGCGGCGACCTCCTGGTCGTGGGTGATGACGAGGACCGTCATCCCGTCGGCGTGCAGCTCGTCGAGGAGGGCCAGTACGGTGTCGGCGTTCGCGGAGTCGAGGTTGCCGGTGGGTTCGTCGCACAGGAGCAGCGACGGCCGGGCGACCAGGGCCCGCGCGATGGCCACCCGCTGGCGTTCGCCGCCGGACAGCCGGGAGGGCAGTGCGTCGAGGCGGTGGGCGAGACCGACCCGGGTGAGGGCCTCCCGGGCGCGGGCGGGGCGCTCCTTGCGGGGCACTCCGTTGTAGAGCATGGCGAGGGCGACGTTCTCCAGGGCCGAGCGGTGCGGCAGCAGGTGGAAGGACTGGAAGACGAATCCGATGCGGCGGCCGCGCAGCGCGGTCCGGTCGTTGTCGCCGAGCGCTCCGGTGTCGATGCCGTCGATGAGGTAGCGGCCCGTGGTGGGTGCGTCGAGCAGGCCTGCGATGTTGAGGAAGGTCGACTTGCCGGAGCCCGAGGGGCCGACGACCGTGACGAACTCCGCGCGCCGGATGGTGAGATCACACGGTTTGAACGCGGCGACCGGCGGCGGCCCGGGGTAGGTGAGGCCCACCTGCCGGAACTCGATGACGGGCGGGACGGTCGCGGGCTCGGTCCCGGGCTCGGTCCCGGCCAGGGGCTCGGTCATGAACCGCCGCCGCTCTTGCCGCCATCGGCCTTGTCGCCCCCGGTCTTGCCGCCGTCGCCTTTGCCGTCGCCTTTGCCGTCGCCTTTGCCGTCGCCCGTCTTGGCGCCGTCGCCCTTGCCGCCGGTCTCCTTGCCCGCGCCGCCCGGGTTGACTCCGATGACCACCGAGTCGCCTTCCGCGAGCGCGGCCTCCCCGGCGGGGCGGATCTCCACGTAGCCGTCGCCGCTCGTACCGGGTCGGATCTCGACCCGGCGCTGGGCCCCCGCGACGTCCACGACGGTGACGGTGGTGCGCCCGTCGGTTCCGGCGGAGACGGCGGTGACCGGTACGACCAGTGCGTTGCCGTCGGTCGCGGCGGCCTCCACGGTCAGGCGTACGTCCTGGCCGACGAGTTGCGTGTCCAGCGGCGCGAGGGGACGTACGAGCATCTCGTACCCCACCGGTCCGCTCTGGGCGGGAGCCTGCTGGCCCTGCCCCTCGCCCTGGCCGCCGCCCCGCGGGGTGGGCGGCGCCGACGCGGTGTCCGCGACCGACAGCACCTCGGCCGCAGCCGTGAGCCCGCTGACCTCGGAGAGGATCTCGACCTTCTGACCGGCGCGGACCAGGCCCTTCTGGTGCTCGGCGAGCTGCCCGCGTACGACGAGGGCCCCGGCGGACAGGGTCATGGCGGCGCCGCTGACCGTGGAGCCCGGGCGGACGGTGACGGAGTCCGCGCGGGCGGGGAAGGACTCCAGGAAGACGACCTCGCCGGCCGGGGCCATGGGTCCGGCCGCAGCACGGGCCTCGGCGAGCCGCTCGCGGGCCTTGGCCAGGTCCTCCTGGGCGCGGGCCACGATGCGGGAGGCGGCGGAGTCTCCCGTAGCACCACCGGTCGCACCGTTGCCGGTCGCACCGTTGCCGGTCGCACCGTTGCCGGTCGCACCGTTGTTACCCGCACCGTTGCCGCCCGCACCGTTGCCGCCCGGACCAGTGCCGCCCGCGGCGGATCTCGCCGCGGATCTGGCGTCCTCCAGGGAGCGCGCGGCCGAAGTGACCGCGTCCTCCGCACCCTTGACCGCCTCGCCGCGGTCGGCCACCGCGGGCAGCGGGTCGTAGCCGATCGACTTGTAGAACGCGGCCAGGGCCACCTTGGTCCCGCCGCCGAAGGTGCCCGCCTTGTCGGAGCCCGTGGCATGGCCGAGCCCGGCGAGGGCCTTCTGGAGCTGCTTCACGTCCTCACCGGTGGCACCCGGCTTCAGGTCCCGGTACACCGGCAGCGCGCCGGGCAGCGCGAAGACGGGACGCCCGGACACCTCCATGAGCACCTTGCCCACCTCGACCCGGTCGCCCTGGCGGACGGCCACCTTGGTGACCACGGGCTGGCCGGCGTCCTCCCCGCCCACGGCCGTCGGGGTGACCTGCACGGCCTGGGCGGCGGAGATGGTGCCGCGCACGATGAGGGTGTCGCGCAGGACGCGCTTCTCGACGCGGGCGACGAGTACGTCCATCGGCGGCGGCCCCGTCTCGGCCGCGGCCTGCGCCGGCGACTTGATCACCAGCGAGGCGGCGACACCGGCGGCGGACAGCACCACGGCCCCCACCGCCACGACCGCCACCCACAAGCGCCGCCGGGACAGCCCGGCGGCGCCGCGGGCGGGCTCCGGTTCGGGCGCCCGCCCCGGCTCGGACGCCCGCTCCGGCTCCGCCTCCGGTTCGGCGGTGAACTCCTCGCCATGCCCGACCGGTTCATCGTCCACTCCGTCACCCCTCAGCTCCCCCGTCATCCGGCACCCGGCCCGATGGTCTCCGTGCAGTTCTCCAGCGCGGCCCTGCCCGCCGGCGACTCCTTCAGGCCGAGCGACTCGAAGTGGTGCTCGGCGGTCTTCGGGTCCGGGTCGGGGAAGTCCGCGACGCCGTGGTCCCGCATGCAGACCGTGAACGCCTTCGCATCGGCTCGCTGCTTCTCGGTCACGGGGGGAAGCGGCGATCGGCTCGCGCAGGCGACTTCGGCCTCCTTCACCTCGGCCGGGTCCGCACGGGCTTCGTCCACCACAGGAATCCCTGAATCCGTTTCCTTCATCGGCAGACCTTGCTCCTTCAGGCATTGAAAGAAGTCGGCCATCTCGGGGCTGGGCCCCCTCCTGTCCTTCTGGATCTGCGCAGCGGAAGAAGAGGGTGCGGCAGAGCCTGCGGCCGAGCTTCCGCCCGAACAACCGGACAGCAGGAAAACCGCCGATATCAGCGCGGGGGCGACTGCGCATCGGGTCCGTCGAAAGGGCACGGAAAACCTCCTGGGGCGTCGTGGATGACCCCGACCATAATCCGAATTCAGACCCAACAAACCTGTACTGGAGGACAGTTGTGAAGGTTTCCCCGGCCGTGATCGACTCTTTGGAACGGAAACGGCGGCCGCGCCGCTCGGTAATTCCCGCGGCCGCCGCCCGTCAAGGCCGCGCCCCCGCCATTCCCGCATCGGAGCCACCATGACCCCGCCCCGTACGCCTCGTACGCCCCGCACCGTCCTGACGACTTCCGCAGCCGTACTGGCGCTCCTGCTGACCGGCTGCTCGCAGTCCGGCGGCGACACCGCCGCCGCCGGCAAGGAACCCGAGATCGGCACCGTGCCGGTCCTCCTCGAAAGCCGGAACCTCACCTTCCCGGTCGACGCGTACTTCTCGGACCACCGCCAGCAGGAACTGCTCACCAAGGCGCAGGACGTCCTCGTCGACCAGTGCATGCAGCGTTTCGGCTTCCGCTACCAGGTACAGCGGAAGAGCTCGGGGGCGACGCCCCCACAGCAGGACAACAGCCGCAGGTACGGGATCTCCGATCCCGCCGAGGCCGCCCAGCGCGGCTACGCCAGCCCGCGGGACGACGAGGCCTTCCAGAAGCCCCCGCAGCCGGAGCGCGGACCCAACGAGCGGCTCGTTCTGCAAGGGCTGGAGGTGGCGGCGTCCGCCCGCATTCCGATGAACCAGGAGGAGGCGGAGGCCTCCGACGTGGCCACGACGGTCGTCGCCGGACAGAAGGTACCGGCGGGCGGGTGCATGCGCGAGGCCTATCTGAAGCTGTTCAGCCCCACGAAGAACACGGTCGACCCGAAGTCGTTCGAGATCGGTCACGAGCGGGCCGAGCAGGACAGCAGGGTCGTCAAGGTGATCAAGGAGTGGAGCGCCTGCATGGCCGAGCACGGTTACGAGGACGACAGCCCCATGGGCCGGCCTCCGGGCATCGACCCCGCCAAGAGCAACGGCCCCGAGGCGATCGCCATCGCCAAGCAGGACGTGGAGTGCAAGAGGAAGACCAACCTGGTCGGCATCCGGTACACGGTGGAGCTCGCCTACCAGAAGCGGGGCATCGAGAAGAACGCCGAAGGGCTCAACCTGGCGAAGCAGCAGCTCGACGCACGCATGAAGCTCGCCGCCTCCCTGGTCTCCGGCTCCTGACCCCCGGGCAGGCGAAGGGCGGGCCCGGTACGGCGCCGGCGGCCGGAACGGCCTTCACGTACAAGGCCCGTCCGTTGACGCGCAGGGCCCGTCCGCGTGCCGGGCCATGCTGTGGTGCACCGCGAGGAGACAGGTCTGGATTCGGGAAATCCCGCCGAGTTTGCCGCGGATGTTTTCCAGATGGAATTTCACGGTGCGGCTGGACATGCAAAGGCTCTGCGCGAGCTCACCGTTCGTCGGCCCGCTCACCATCGCCCGGAATACCTGGAGTTCGCGCTCGGTGAGATCGGCCAGCCGGAGAAATCCCTGGCGGACCCATTCCATTCCCCCGTCCCCGCCCCTCTGTTCACGGGGTGTACAGCAGGGATGGTCCGTATGCACGTGCCGCTCACCGCCCTCTCGACGGCCTTGCGGCTCTTGCAGCTCTTGCAGCTCTTGCGGATCGCGCAGATCTACCGGTTCGCGTAACTCGGGGTCCCGACCGTGCGGCCCGGGCCCGGCAGGCCCGACTGCCGCCGCCTGGAGCCCTGCTGTGGATTTCATGGCGTCCCCCCGGACGGTTGACTGGCCGGCCTGACAGGCGTGCTTGATAGCGTGGAGGGGTCGACGGGGGGCCGACGCATCCCCCAGATCGTTACATGCAAGTTATATGCATGGAGCGATCCGATCAAGTGGTCATGCGTAGCCGTCCCCGCACCACACCATGGAGCCCCGATGCCCGAACGCCGCTTTGACGCATCCGGGTTCCGCAGCGCGCGCGTCGGGAAGGGCATGACCCAGGCGCAGGTGGCCGCGGCGCTCGGAGTCAAGGACCCGTCCGTCGTCTCGCGGTACGAGAGCGGGGACGCGACCCCGCCCCCGGAGAAACTGGCCCGGCTCGCGGCCCTGGTGGGCGAGCGCGTGGACGACCTGTTCCCGCGGCCCGGCCTGCCGACCCTCACGGACCTCCGGTGCGACGCGGGCATGACCCAGAAGGACACCGCGGCCGTCACGCAGACCGGTTCGCCCTCTCCCGTACGGGCGGCCGAAGGGGGACGGCGCAGGCTGGCCCCCCACTACGTCGCCCCGCTGGCCGCGGCGTACGGAGTCGGCGTCGATGAGCTGCTGGCCGCGGAGAAGCGTTCCTTCGGCGAGGACGCCGCGGCCGTGCCCCCGGAGCCCCACGCCCGGTTGCCCCACGCCCAGCAGCCCCACGCCCAAGCGCCGCACGCCCCACAGCCCAAGGCCCGGCAGCCCGTGGGCTCGTACAGCGTGGCGAAGAAGATCACCGCCCTCCTCGAAGGCACCGCCGAGCACGACCGCCCCACCGATGCCGAACTCGCCGAGCTCGGCAACGCCCGTACTGGGCGGACGGTCTTGAGCGGGCCCCTCGTGACGAGCCTGCGCCTGGGCCGCGCCACGCACGCCGGCCCCGAGGTCCTGGAGGCGCTGGCGGCCGCGCTGGACGTGCCCGCCATGTTCTTCGAGACCGGCGACGCGGACGTCGCGGCCGTCGTCACGAGCCTGCGGACGGCGCGCATCGGCCTGAACGCCGTGGCGGCCCGCGGCGCCGAGGGAGCGTCCCAGAACGCCGAACTCATGCGCTGGGTGGCCGACATGTTCGGAGGAGCGCCCCGGCACCGGCCGTGAAACGATCATTTCATTGCGGATCCGACCGTTCCGTGATCTAGTGGCGCGCGCGGAGAGTGCGGGCTCGCCTTGACCACGGGTTCCCCTTCCGGCCGACGGGGAGGGTCCATGAGCCACGGGTACGAGCACCTCGCGCGGACCGTGAGGGAAGTCGACGAGCTCCGGGCGGAGTCGGGACTCGACCGTGCCTCGGTCTTCAACCTGCGCGACCTCTCCTTCCACACCTCCCTCCCCGAGGCCGACATCCGGCGGCTGCTCGACGGCGAGCCCGTCGAACCGCCCGGCAGCGCCGCGGCCGAGCTGGCCCGCCGCATCGCGTTCCTCAGGGAGACGCGGCTGACGGTGGACGAGCAGACCGGTGGCAGGCGCCCGTACACGACCGCCGAGATCGCCGCCGGGAGCGGGATGACCCCGCAGTGGCACGGCAAGCTGCTCAACCACAGCACGCCCAACATCTGGCACGGCGCCGGCCTCGCCAGGTTCTTCGGCGTCCCCATGGAGTTCTTCACGCAGACGCCGCCGGAGGCCGTGCGGCGGGTACTGGACCGCGAGGTCATCCCGAAACTCACGGCGTTCCTCGGGAGTCCTTCGGAGATCCTGCGCAATCGTCACGCAATGCAGGTCCAACTGCGTCTAGGTAACAAGGAGCTGTCCCCGCACCTGGAGACGGCGCTGATGGCGTTCCTGGACGCCATCGCACGAGAAGACTCCGGAGCCTAGGATCCGGTCCGGACGCAGGGACCGGCCCGGCCTTCGGTCGCAGCAAGCAGCAGGGCGGGCCGCGGCTTCACCGCCCGTCGGAGGGGAACTCACAGTGGGGGCACACGGATGAACGAGGGGCAGACGGCCGGCTTTCGCCGCAGGGCGCTCGCGGTCCTCGGCAGGCTGCCGTCCGGCCGGCTCCTGCTCGCCGCACCAAGGACCCACCTGGCGCGACGGTCCGCCTCGCGGAAGATCGCGAAGTTCTGCGACACCGTCTTCACGGGTCTCGACCGGCCGATCCCCTCGGATCCGGACAGCCTGTTCGCGGTGTTGCGGGCGGATGTGGAACGGCGCCTCAACGAGAACCGCGGCGAGCTCCCGTTCCGTCCGGTCCTCCTGTACTTCCGGGAGTTCCCCGAGGGCACAGCCAGCGGCCTCACGGCGAGCTTCGACGACCGCATCGTCATCGTCGTCGAACGCCAGACGACCACGCTCCACCAGTTCGTGATCTTCGCGCACGAGATGTGGCACGCCCTGAGGGGAGAGTGTCTGACCCACGGGGCGCGCGGGGCACACGGGGCTCAAGGGGTCCGCAAGGCACAAGGGACCCACGGCCCACACGGCGCATACGGCGCACACGGCGCACACGGCGCACACGGCAACGCGACCGCGGCGGCCACCGCGGCCACGGCCGCCGCCAGGTCGCTCGGCGGTGAGCTGGCGGGCGAGGACCTCGTCTCCCTGGCCGCGCGGAGCCACGTGGACACCCAGGAGGAGAGCGACGCGGAGGAGTTCGGACTGCAGATGGGAACCCGGCTGCGCGAGTGCCTGCAGGACAACGGTGCCAACGGCGCCGCGGCGAACAGCGGCTTGGCGGACCGGCTCCAGTCGAGCATGGGCAGAGGCAGAGGCTACTGAGCATGACCGGACCGGACTACTACATCCCCGCCGGGGTCCTGGCGATCGCCCTGGCGGTGAAGTCCCCCTCGTTCTGGCGCAGCTGGCGCTCGCCCATGTCCAAGTCCATCTTCGTGATCCTCACGGCCTCGGCAGCGGGCTTCGTGTTCGGTGCTCCGCCGACGATCGAGCGGATCAACCGGCTCACCGGCGTACCGAACATCTCGGCGCTCCTCGTCTACTCCATCCTGCTGTGCGTGTCGTGCAGCTCGATCGTGCTCCTCATCCACTGGCGCGGCGGGCCCGAGGACATCCTCCGCAGACACACCAGGACGTGGATCGCGGCGACCGCCGTCGTGATCGTGATCTTCTGCGTCCTCTTCCACCTCAGCAGCGTGCCCATCGAGCACCAGCGCGACTTCGACACCTTCTACGCGAACACCCCGTTCGTGCGGGAGATGGTCGTGCTCTACCTGACCGCGCACATCGGATCGAGCGCCGTGGTGGTGACGAAGTGCTGGCGGTGGGCCTGTGAGCTACGGGACCTCCAGGCGGCGTGGACCCACTGGGGCCTGCTCGTCCTCGTGGCGGGGTTCGGCATCGGCATGTCGTTCGCCCTGCTCAAACTCCTGGCCGTCGCCGCCCGATGGGCCGGTACGGACGGCTGGGACGCGCTCAGCACCGACGTCGCCCCGCCCCTCGCCGGCCTGGGCGCCGGCCTGACGACGATCGGCTTCCTGCTGCCGGTCGTCGGGCCGCGGCTGGGTTCGATGTGGGTGTCCTGGCGGGCCTACCGGGCGATGGAGCCGCTGTGGCGTGCGCTCCAGCCGTTCGCGGGCACCGGGAAGCCCCTGCGGATCGGCCCCACGTCGTCGCCGGAGTTCCGGGCGATGGCCAGGTCCACCGACATCTCCGACCGGCTGCTCAACCTGGCCCCCCACCTCGACGGCAGCCACCACGAGGCGGCCAAGCAGTACGCCGCATCGCAGGGCTGCGAACCGGAAGCCGCCCTCATCTTCGCCGAAGCGGCCACCATCCACGCCGCCCTGGCCCTCGCCGAGGCCTCCGACAGGGCGGAGCCGCGGCAGCTGCCGCCCGCCGCGGAGCCGAGCCCGGCGCTGCCCACCCTCGTCTCCGGAACGAACGGGCTCGCCCGGCTGAGCATCCAGTTCTCCAAGATCCACCGCTCCTCCGTCCCCGTGGGCACCGCCCGCGCAGATCGGGGCTGATCATGGACGCTCCCCCTCGCACGGCGCGCAGGAGCCGCCGGTGACCCCGGGAGCCGTGTACCTGTGCACGGCCGCCGGCTTCCTCGTCGCGACCGCGATCAAGCTCTGGGCCCTACGGAAGAACCCCCGCGACCCGCTCCTCAGGGCCGTCACCGCGACCCTCTTCGTCGGCGCGCTCCTGTTCGTCACCGCCGCTCCCCCGAACCTCGCGGTCATCAACGAGACGTTGGGCATCCCGAACATCGCGGCCCCCGTCACGTACTGCCTCGTGGCCGCCTTCGACGGGATCAGCATCGTGCTGCTGATCCACTGGCGGGGAGCCGCCGACCCACGCGTCATCCTGCGGCGGACCCGGCTGTGCCTGACGGCGTACGCCACGGTGATGGCGGCCATCTGCATCCTGTTCGCGCTGGGCGACGCACCGGTCGAGCGACTCCGCGACCTGGACACCTACTACGCCTGCACGCCCTGGATCCGGGAAATGATCCTGCTCTACCTCGTCGCGCACAACGTCGCGGCCGCCACCCTGGTGATCTTCTGCCTGCGCTGGTCGAGGCAGGTCCCCGGCGCCCTGAAGGCCGGCCTGCTCCTGATCACCACCGGCTCGGTGTGCACCCTCGGCTACGACCTCCTGAAGTACACCGCGATCGTCGCCCGCTGGCTCGGCCACGACTGGGACACCCTGAGCACCGACGTCGCCTTCGCCCTGGCCGGTCTCGGCGCCCTCCTCGTCTGCTCCGGCTTCTTACTCCCGCCCCTCGGCCAACGAGCCGGCTCCCTGTGGCGCGCCCTGCACCGCTTCCGCCTCCTGCACCCCCTCTGGCTGGAGATCCGCCCCGAGATCCCCGCCACGAGCCCCCCGCCGATGCCGTGGTGGCGCCCCGTCGAGCGCCGGCTCATGCAGCGGGAGACCGACATCTTCGACGCCGTCCTGCGCCTGACCCCGTGGTTCGACCACGCCACCGGCAAGCAGACCTACGCCCTCGCCCTCGCCGACCACTCCGAGATCCGCCGGGCCCGCACCGAGGCCGACGCCTCCGTCCTGGCCCGCGCGGTCATCCAGAAACGCCGCGCCCTGCCCGCCCTCACCCCGGAACACCGCTGGACCGTCAGCTCCACCGAAGACCCCGACAACCTCGCCGCCCTCTCCACCGCCATGCTCCACTCCCCCCGAGTCCACCAAACCCGCCACACCACAACCCACCCGGACCCCACCACATGACCCCGACAATCCATGCGCCCACTCCCACCCCGATCCGCTAGGCTGTCAACGGTCAGTCGGCCCCCACCAGGCCTTCCGCCACCCCCCGCCTTCGTAGCTCAGGGGATAGAGCACCGCTCTCCTAAAGCGGGTGTCGCAGGTTCGAATCCTGCCGAGGGCACAACCTGTAAGCCGCTGACCTGGGGTTTCCCCTAGGTAGGCGCCCTATTCGGCCCCGGACTCCTCGTCCGGGGCCGTTTGCGTGAGCGGTGCGTGAGCGGACGTGCCGATGATCTCCGGGATTCCCGCCGATGGATCGGCACGATCCGGCACGTGCGCTGCGACTTCTCCTCCGGGCTCGGCAGCCTTGGGAGCCTTGGTGGGGGCCTCCTGGCCGGCCGCCCGAGCGCGCGGTACGAGCCGGGCCGCGGCCTCGGCGATCACGAGGTCGGCCGCAGGGCGTGCACGGTGTCGGAGTCGAGGGCGATGGTGCGGGCGCCGACGTCGGTCTTGGGGTCGTCCTCGTAGACCTCCCAGCCGTTGACGACGAGTTGCTTGGCGACGGTGACGGGCCCGGCGTCCAGGTGGGCGTCCGTCCATCGCTGGCCGCACGCCCGCCTCCAAGTCGACGTGCGCGGCCGGGTTGAAGGTGATGAGCTGCTGGGCGATCGCAGCGTTCAGCGCGGCCCGCCGCGTCGAGCGGACGCGCTGGCGCGTGGACGGTCCCTACGATGCGCCGGCAGGGGTCCATCTCGTCGATGGCAGCCTTCGTCGCCTTGCGCCGGGTGCGGTGGTCGCGCCCCTTCCAGGGGATCAGGGCGAGGTCTTCGACCGCCTTCCGGCGCGCGGAGTTCCCCTCTGCGTTGGGCCAGGTTTTCGATGTCATCGGTCTCGGCCAGGCCCAGGAGGGCCCGTATGTGGTCGAGGTCGCCCTGGGCGGCCTTGAGGGTCTCGTAGCCGGCACGGCTGAAGGACCGGCGCGTGCCGTCCTCGCGGGGTGGGAGCTCCTGGCGGACGGAGTACGAGCCGTGCTTGCGGCCGTCGAGGAGGACGCCGTCGGGGTCGAGGACGAGCGGCTTGAGGGGGCCTTCGTCCTTGATGGACTGGGCGAGGTCGTGCATCTCCTCCTCGTTCACCTCCTGAACCGTGCCGGTCTCGAACCACCACAGAGACGATGGGGATTCACTCTCTGTCGATCCAGCCGCGCCTGTCGGAGGCTGGGGCTACGCTCGCAAGATGGACCAGAACGAGGTCGTCAAGAAGGTCGTCGCCATCCTGACGGAGGCTTACGACGATTTCCGTCAGCCAGACGCTGCCGCGGCGCCCGAGGCAGAAGACATCGGACTCATAGGCCAGTTCCTCACGGAGGTCATGCCCAGGATCGAACTCTCGCGGGACGATTCCCTGGAGGAGATCGCCGAACAGATAGGCCGCGAGATGGGTACCGCCGTCACGCAGCTCACCGCCGCATTCACCGCGGCCTATATCCAGCTCGCTCTGGTTCACGATGAAGGCGATCCTGAAGTCCCCTCAGCACAAGTGCTGCGGGACATGGCCATCCGGGCCGAAGTATCAGAGGGCGATGCCTGACACTCTCTCTGCTGGTTGGACGCCGATGTCCTCCCCGACCACTTCGTGCCCACGACCCGTAGCGCCTTGACCGCCGTCCTCTCCGACGGCCCACAGGTCTCGCTCAACGGGTGGCGCTGAGGGTCTGGACGGTGACCAGATCCGGCGTCCGGCGGGCGGTGTTTTCCGAGTGATCGGCCACTGAAGGGGCACGGGCCCTCGGTGTTGCGTTCGGCGAGGCCTGGGCGGTCCTCCGGCCCCACCCGCCCTCGGCCAGCGCGGGTCTTGGGGCCTCTCCCGCTCCGTCTGATCCCCAGCACGTTCCGCGCGAGTGCCCCGCACCGACCGGTGGGGGCACGCGTGCCCTAGGTGTTCTGTCCGGCCGCACCGGGTATGACGAGCAGCTTGCCGGTGGTACGCCGAGCCTCCAGATCGCTGTGGGCCCGGGCGGCCTCGGACAATGCGTAGCGGCCCGTTACGGTGACCTCGAGCGCCTTGGAGCGCACCCACTCGAACACATCGGCGGCCCGTCGGAGCAGTTCGGAACGATCGACGATGAAGTCCCCGAGGCTGGGCCGGATCAGGGTCAGCGAACCGCCGTGGGCGAGCCGAATCGGATCGAACGGCGGCACGGCACCACTTGCCGCGCCGAAGAGCACGAGATGGCCGCGGGTTCGCAGGCTGGCGAGGCTGGCATCGAAGGTGTGCGCGCCGACGCCGTCGAAGACAACCGGCAGTCCCTGACCGCCGTTGAGCCGCCTCACCTCGGCTGCGAGATCGTCGACTGCGGAGGAAAGGATCACCTCGGCGGCCCCGGCACGCTTCGCCAGCTCGGCCTTCGCCGTGGTCGACGTCGTGCCGATCACCCTGCCGCCGAGATGGGTGATGAGCTGGGTCAAAAGCAGCCCCATGCCACCAGCAGCCGCATGCACGAGCACCGTGTCGCCCCCCTGAACCGGGTAGGCGTCCTTGATGAGGTAGTGCGCGGTCATGCCTTGGAGGAGCACGGCGGCGGCTGTCTCGAAGCCGATGTCGTCGGGCAGCGGCACCAGCCGGGAGGAGTCCACGACGGCCCGCTCGGCATACGTGCCGGGAGTCTCCACCCAACCGACCCGGTCCCCGACTGCGACGTCAGCGACGCCGGGTCCGACTTCGACGACCGTGCCGGCGCCCTCAGCGCCCGGGGTGAAGGGCAGCGGAAGGCTGTACCGGCCTTCGCGGTGGTAGACGTCGAGGAAGTTGACCCCGGATGCGGCGACCTCCACGACCGCCTCGCCCGGACCCGGGCGCGGCTGGTCCACCTCGGCCTCCTGCAGCACCTCGGGACCGCCCACTTCGTACACCTGAATCGCTCGCATGACCCTCCAATAACGGCTCCCCCACCAACCCCGTTGATGGCTCATCCCCCACCAACCCCGCTGGTGGCGATCCGATTCCCGGCAAGCAGACCAGCCATCGGCGCCGTCCTGTCCACATCCAGCGCTCCGATACGGCGGTGAGGGCCCGACCGGATGCACCGGTCGGGCCCTCCGTCCTGCGGCGGGTCCGCGTCGTAGTCGCGGGTCAGTTGTCGGAGTAGCTGAAGTCGCCCACGGTCCAGGCGCTGACGTCCTTGATCGAGATGCGGTACATCCCGCCCGTCTCCGGGATGCCCACGGTTCCCTGCAGGATCCGCGCCACATGAAAGTGCAGATGCGTGGGCGGTCCCTCCTTGGGTGTCGTGGCAGTGAAGATCGCGGAGAACTCGCCCAGGCGGGCGGAATCCGTCAGCACCTCCGACACACGTTCTCTCCACACGGCTTCGGGGGCGAGCCGGCCGGTGATGACAGCACCTCCGGTGACCACGGTCAGGGACATCTGGTTGCTCTGCCCGGACTCCACCAGGGCGGCGACGTTCACGAGCAGCTCGTCAGGCTTCGACATGGAAGTCATTTTATTCTCCACCGCGCCACCGCGTGCAATGCCTGCGGTCTAGGCGGAACCTACGAGCCCGCGCCGGGGCGGCCACTGCCGGGGCTCCGAACCGCCAGTGGCGCCGGGTTGGCCGAACCTCTCCCGGGGCGCGTTCGCTGCCGTACAAGGCTTCGTCACCGCGAGGACCCCTCCAGCGGTCCGCCACGTCCGCACCTGTCCCAACACGTCCCCTACACGTCTCCAACCGGCCGACTTCGCTGCCGCCTCCTACAGCCGGTGGCGAACAGCCAAAGAATGCTGCGGTCGGGGTGAATCAATATCTGTCACCGCGACCTAAGGATTTAGCGGATCCAGCGGGGAGAGTTTCTACCGCAACACGGCGGCCGGAAATATCCAACGCACACAAGCCGCCGCAGCGTGCTACTGTCGATCTCGGTTGCAGTTTTGGTACCCAAGAACTTCAAGCGCCTCCAGCCGGAATTCATTCCACTGGAAGCGCTTTGTATTTCCCGGTCTTTTACCGGGCGGGGCATCATCGCGGCGACACGGCGTCCGCACAGTGCAGTCGCCGATGCATTGCCCCAAAGGAGATATGACATGGCTGCAGGTACCGTGAAGTGGTTCAACGCGGAAAAGGGCTTCGGCTTCATCGAGCAGGAGGGTGGCGGTCCTGACGTGTTCGCCCACTACTCGAACATCGCCGCCCAGGGTTTCCGCGAGCTGAACGAGGGCCAGAAGGTCATCTTCGACATCGCGCAGGGCCAGAAGGGCCCGACGGCCGAGAACATCGTTCCCGCCTAAGCGCTGACACGCGTTCTACAGCTGGGGCCCGCATCCCTCGGGGTGCGGGCCCCAGCTGCATCCATTTCCCGCGGTGAGTTCACCCGCGGTATCTCGATCATGGAGACACTCGGCCGACCGGCCCTTTCGGAGCCGAACCCGAGTGGATTGTTTTTGGTTGTCGCGCCCGTATAGCGCCACCTTTTTCAGCGTCTGAGCCCGTACAGATTCCCTGTCCGCCAGATCCGCTTTCGTATTTTCATTCGGCCCGTTCTCGCAATTCCCTGCGCCGCTCCTACGCTGCGGGAATTCCTTGATACGCGCCGCATCAAGGAAGGTTCCGCATGAACCCCACCCGTACGAACGACCGCTCCTCCCGCACCCGCAGCCGCACCGGCGGCCCCGCTTTCGGCTCCGGCGCCGGCTCCGGTTCGAGCCGGGGCAGCCGCTTCGGCTCTTCGACCCCGAGCCGCTCCGGAGCCCCGAGCCGCTCGGGCGGCTATGGCCGTCGGCCCGCTGCGATCCAGGGCGAGTTCGCGCCGCCGAAGACGATCACCCCCGCGCTGCCCGCCGTCGAGGCCTTCGCCGACCTCGCGATGCCGGCCCAGCTGCTCGCCACGCTCGGCCGTGAGGGCATGGTCACGCCGTTCCCGATCCAGGCGGCCACGCTGCCCAACACCCTCGCGGGCCGCGACGTCCTCGGCCGCGGCCGTACCGGCTCCGGCAAGACCCTCGCCTTCGGCCTCGCCCTGCTGGCCCGCACCGCCGGGCAGAGCGCCGAGTCGGGCCAGCCGCTCGCACTGGTCCTCGTACCGACGCGTGAGCTCGCCCAGCAGGTCACGGCAGCCCTCACCCCCTACGCCCGCGCGGTCAAGCTGCGCATGGCCACCGTCGTCGGCGGCATGCCCATCTACCGGCAGGCACAGGCGCTGCGCGCCGGCGCCGAAGTGGTCGTCGCCACCCCGGGCCGGCTGAAGGACCTCATCGACCGGGGCGACTGCCGGCTGAACCAGGTGGCCATCACCGTCCTGGACGAGGCGGACCAGATGGCCGACATGGGGTTCATGCCCCAGGTCACCGCCCTGCTGGACCAGGTGCGCCCCGAGGGCCAGCGCATGCTGTTCTCCGCCACCCTGGACCGCAACGTCGACCTGCTGGTCCGTCGCTACCTGACCGACCCCGTCGTGCACTCCGTCGACCCCTCGGCCGGCGCCGTCACCACGATGGAACACCACGTCCTGCACGTGCAGAACTTCGACAAGCAGGCCGCCACGACCGAGATCGCCGCCCGCGAGGGCCGCGTGATCATGTTCCTGGACACCAAGCACGGCGTGGACAGGCTGACCGAGCACCTGCTGAGCAGCGGGGTGCGCGCCGCGGCCCTGCACGGCGGAAAGTCGCAGCCCCAGCGCACCCGCACCCTCACGCAGTTCAAGAGCGGGCACGTCAGCGTCCTCGTGGCCACGAACGTCGCGGCCCGCGGCATCCACGTCGACAACCTCGACCTGGTCGTCAACGTGGACCCGCCGACGGACCCGAAGGACTACCTGCACCGCGGCGGCCGTACCGCCCGCGCGGGTGAGTCCGGCAGCGTCGTCACCCTGGTGCTGCCCAACCAGCGCCGCGAGATGGCACGCCTCATGCAGGCCGCCGGCGTCACCCCGCTGACCACCCAGGTCCGCTCGGGCGACGAGGCCCTGAACCGCATCACCGGCGCCCAGGCACCCTCCGGCATTCCGGTCACCATCACCGCGCCGGTGTCCGAGCGGCCCAAGCGCAGCACGGCATCCCGCGGGCGCCGCGGGCCCGCGTCGGCCGCCCGGCGCGCGAGCGCGCGGCAGACCGCTTTTGATGCGGCGGCCTGAGCACTACGTGATCCGGAAACTGACCCATCTCTGCAGGAGGCAGATTTTGACGCTGGTCCAGATGCAGCCCCGCTCCGCGCACCCCGACCTCGTCCGCAGGACGGTGGAGGACGGCATGGAGGCGGCCGGTCCGCAGGTCTGTGACGACATGACCGTCGAGGTGGCCCTGGCCGTCGCGGCCGGTTCCCGCACGGACCATCTGCTCGTCTGCGACGAGGACGGCCTCTGCACCGGGCTGATCACCCGGGAGCGGCTCAGCGCCATCCGCGACAGCGCCGCGTACACCGACCGGCTCCGGCTGCGCGATGTCCTCGGCGACCGCGGGCCGTTCACCTCGCCCAGGACCACGATGGCCGAGGCCGAGCACGCGATGCGTTACCGCAAGCTCGCCGCCCTGCCCGTCGTCGATGAACAAGGCAGCGCTCTGGGCGTCCTCGCCCTCGCCCGCTGAACCACCTCACCGTGGCCGGACCCTTCCCCTCCTCCCCCTGTGAGGCACCATGCGCTGCGTCATCGCCCGCTTCCCGTTCGACCTGACCAAGAGCGGCGTCCTGGAATCCATGAAGGGCATCAAGCCCGAGCAGGTACTCGGCGAGTCCGTGATCATCGGCCGCCGCACCTACCCCGTCAAGCAGGTCGGCCAGGTCATCACCCGCCAGGACCGCCGCGACTTCAGTGCCGGCGAAGTCCTCCGCGCCATGACCCAGCTCGGCTTCACCTGCCGCGGCGCCCTTCCCCGGCCCGCCGTGGCCACGCGCGGGCTCGGCCCCCTCCAGCGGGCCTCCGCCATGCTCGGCACCTCTGTGACCGTCTGACCGCTGGGCCCCGGCGCACACCGCCACCCACGCAGCGAAGAGGGCCCGACCGGCACGCGCCGGTCGGGCCCTTCCGCATACCCATAGGGAAGCGCATGTGGGTGGACCGCACTCCGGGCGGCCTGACCCGACCTCAGGCTCGCGCCTATCCGGCGGTCCGGCGGGGCAGGAGGGCGCGTACGGACTTCCCGCCTTCAGGGGTACGCATGCGCGGCGGGTGGGGACTGGAGCCCTCGACGGCGACCTCGATGTGTCTGACGCGTCCCGATTACCTCAGCGACACGCACTCAAAAATCTATCTCGGCTGGAGTAGACATTGGGTGGTGGCGTAGTTATGGTTTCTCTCGTAACCCAGAGAGACAGCAGGGCCGGGCAGAGACGAACTGCCGGGCAGTAGTACCTGTAGGTGCAGTACCCAGCAGTGAAGTCAGTGAGCAGCACCTCGGTGAAGGCGTCGGCTGCGGGCGCGCGCACCGGGAAGTTCGGCAGTGGGGTTCCAAGCCAGAGCAGACGCAGGACGGGCGACGGGGCTGGCTGCCGAGACGTGGCGCTGGGGCAGGCCACGAGCAGTACCAGCAGTTGGCAGTACCCGAAGTAAGAGAAGAACCAGCAGTACGCAGTCCCCCGCTTTGCAGGTAGTTGACACCGAGGGATGAACGGAGGAGTTGAAGCGCCATCAGGATCGCCCGGACGTAAGTCTGAGTCCGGGTACCGCAGGACATCGATAGCGAGGTGGTCTCCGGTCAAGCAACCGCGATCCCCGTACTCCCGGCAGCATCTCGGCCGGGTCGGCGGAAACAGAAGGCCGGCGCAGTAACAGGGCCGGCAGATGGTGTAGCAGTTCCTTCGGGGCCCTGGTGTCGTACGCGCCAGGGCCCCTCCCCTCGTTCCACCCCCCTCCCTCCATCTGTTTCGCAGTGAGGTGCGATGACAGCAGACGATTCGTTCAGCCGTCTCGACGACGACGGCTACCCCGCCTACACGATGGGCCGGGCCGCCGAGATGCTCGGTACCACCCAGGCCTTCCTCCGGGCCATTGGAGAGGCCCACCTGATCACCCCGCTGCGCTCCGAGGGCGGTCACCGCCGCTACTCCCGCTCCCAGCTGCGCGTCGCCGCCCGCGCCCGCGAACTCGTCGACCGGGGCACTCCCATTGAGGCCGCCTGTCGGATCGTGATGCTCGAGATCCGGCTTGAGGAAGCTCAGCGCGTCAACGCCGAGCACCACTCCCCCGCGACCGAAGGGCGCCCGCGCAAGGCAGCCTGAGGTGGATGTGCCCGCCCGGTCGCGGTGGGCACTCCCGCCCGCGCGTGTCGGAAATATGACGCACCTTGTTTCCTATGGTGACGGGCCGTTGTGGGCGTGTAGCGTCTGCGTCAGCTGTCGTGGTTCGGAAGTCCCCTTGCCCACGCCTTGGTGTGGGCGTTTTGCTGTGCAGTGCCGCAGGAACCAGGACGATCACCTCCGCCTTCCGCATGGAGCGGGAGGCGTTCATCGACTGGAAGGCATGAGACATGGCTACGGGAACTGTGAAGTGGTTCAACGCTGAAAAGGGCTTCGGCTTCATCGCCCAGGAGGGTGGCGGCCCGGACGTCTTCGCCCACTACTCCGCGATCAACTCCTCGGGCTTCCGCGAGCTCCAGGAGGGCCAGGTCGTGACGTTCGACATCACCCAGGGCCAGAAGGGCCCCCAGGCCGAGAACATCAACCCGGCCTAACCCTCCCCACCCCGCCCGCGCGGCCGCCGCGCCGTGGGAACAGAGGAGTACTGGATCAGGGCCGCGCAGCGTTTGCTGCGCGGCCCTGATCCGCGTCAGGACGGTTCGTTCAGGACGTGATCGGCACGGGCAAGCTCGCGGCAGAGACCAGACGCTGCCACAGCGGGCCAGGGCAGCAGGGGACGGTGGCGCCGCGGGCCGCCCACTCCTCGGCCGGCCGCAACGGCCACTCCTCCGCCCCCCCTGGAGCGGCCGGGATCGGCAACCGCTCGCCGCAGTGGCGTGGCGAAATCGGCGACGCGTCCGGGGTCCAGGTCCAGCTCGCCGGTGTCCAGGTCCAGCTCGGCAGCCTCAGGGAGCGGCCATGTTCGATCTCGGTTACCTCCTGACCAGCCAAGAGTAAATCTATCTTGGCTGGAGTAGACATTGCACCGTGGCGTGGTTATGGTTTCTCTCGTAGCCCAGCGAGACAGCAGGGCCTGGCAGAGACGAACTGCCGGCAGTAGTACACGCAGGACCCGTAGGTGCAGTACGCAGGACGGTGCGGTGGTGGAGTTCCGAAGCCAGGGCTGGTGCAGGACGGCGACGGGACTGACGACCGGACCGGGTGGCCCGCAGTGATCAGGGGCCACCAGGAGCAGTACCGCAGTTAACGCAGTGGCAGTACCTGCAAGTGCAGTTCTCGTAGGT
>NZ_JBHXKA010000083.1:3638-10340 GCF_042722885.1 Streptomyces sp. NPDC058401 | reverse complement strand
CGACCGGACCGGGTGGCCCGCAGTGATCAGGGGCCACCAGGAGCAGTACCGCAGTTAACGCAGTGGCAGTACCTGCAAGTGCAGTTCTCGTAGGTTGCAGTACCCAGCAGTGAAGTCAGTGAGCAGCACCTTGGTGAAAGCGTCGAGTGCAGGCGCGGCCACCAGGAAGTTCGGCAGTGGGGTTCCAAGCCAGAGCAGACGCAGGACGGGCGACGGGGCTGGCTGCCGAAACGTGGCGCTGGGGCAGGCCACGAGCAGTACAAGCGGTTCGCAGTACGCACTACCAGCGGTAAGCAGCATCAGCAGTACGCAGTCCCCCGCTTGGCAAGTAGTTGATCACCGAGGGAAGAACGGAGGAGCTTGGCGCCATCAGGATCGCCCGGGCCGGCAGGTTGAAGCCCGGGTACCGCAGGACATCGTCAGTGAGGTGGTCTCCGGTCAAGCAACCGCGATCCCCGCAACCCGATCACGCATGAGTCGGGTCTGCGGAAACAGAAGGCCGGCGCAGTATCAGGGCCGGCAGATGGTGTAGCAGTTCCTTCGGGGCCCTGGTGCCATAGGCACCAGGGCCCCTCCACGCGTTCCGGAAAGAGGTTCAATGACAGCAGACGACTCGTTCGGCCGTCTCGACGACGACGACTACCCCGCCTACACCATGGGCCGGGCCGCCGCGATGCTCGGCACCACCCAAGGTTTCCTCCGCGCCCTGGGCGAGGCTCGCCTCATCACCCCGCTCCGCTCGGACGGCGGACACCGCCGCTACTCCCGCTACCAGCTGCGCATCGCCGCCCGCGCCCGCGAACTCGTCGACCACGGAACCCCGATCGACTCCGCCTGCCGGATCATCATCCTGGAAGACCAGCTCGAAGAAGCCCAGCGCATCAACACCGAGTACCGCCGAGCCGGCGCATCCTCGGCTGCATCGACCTCGGCCTGAGATGATCGCGCCCGTCGGCATCGGCGGGCTCCCGGTCGGGTGGCGTTACGGGCGGTAGACCTTGCCGGGCTCGGGGTGGGCCGGTGCGAGGAGTTGGGAGACCGTCACGAAGGTGTACCCGCGATGGTGGAGTTCGGTGATGAGGTCGGGGACGGCGGGGATGGTTCCGGCGTAGCGCTCGTGGAGCAGGATGATTCCGTCCCGTCGGGTCTGGTCGAGGACGCGCTTCTTGATGAGTGCGGTATCGGTGGTCTGGTAGTCCTTCGCGGTGACGCTCCACAGGATCTGGGCGAGCCCGAGTTCCTTCATCACCTTCGACACCTCGTCGTCGGTGGCACCGCCCGGGGGCCGCATGAGGGTGGGCGCGCGGCCCGTCGCCTTCTCTATGTCGTGCTGCACCGGTTCGATCTCGGCGCGTATCTCGTCCGGGGTGAGTTCGGTGAGGTTCTCGTGCGACCAGGTGTGGTTCGCCATCTCGTGTCCCTCGTCGGCCATGCGGCGCACGGTGTCGGGATAGGTGTCGGTGTGGCCTTTCCCCTGAAGGAAGAACGTCGCCGGGACGTTCTCCCGCTTCAGGACGTCGAGGAGGGCGGGTGTCGGCTTGCTCGGGCCGCCGTCGAAGGTGAGCGCCACGCACTTGGCGACCTTGCAGTCCACCAGGCCAGAAGCGCGCTGCGCGCCGGCAGGGGCCGCGTGGTTGCGGGCGGAGGCCGGGGAGACGACGCCGGTCAGGCTGCTGCAGGCGGTCAGGGTGGTGAGCAGCAGCGCGGCCGCTGCAGTGACGATTCGGCGGTGGGTGAGGTGCATGGGAGTGCGCTTTCTGAATTCCGCGGGCGGGGAGGGCGGGGCACGAGCCGACTCGTGCCCGTCCGGTACCGCGACGCTGTCGCGTCAGAGCCCCGGGCATGGGGCAGGGAGCTGGCGGCGCGCTTCCGGAAGTGAGGAAGACCGTTCGACGGGGGTGGTCTCGTCGGGGCCGGGGTCAGCTTGCGAGAGCGGACCTGAAGATGCCCTAAAGATCCCAAAGATCATCTTTAGAAAGTGGGGCAAAGGCCATGTAAGCCTTGGGCCCATGAACGACATCCTGGTCGTCGAGGACGATCCCCAGCTCGGCCCGGCCCTGCGCCGTGGCCTGGCTGCCGAGGGTTACCGCGTCGAACTCATCAGCAATGGGACACACGGATTGGAACGGGCTCTGGCCGGCGATCACGCGGTGATCGTGCTGGACATCATGCTTCCCGGCCTGAACGGGTACCGGATCTGCTCCGCCCTGCGCGCAGCGGGTGTGGACACGCCCGTGCTGATGCTCACCGCGAAGGACGGTGACTACGACGAGGCGGAGGGCCTGGACACCGGCGCCGACGACTACCTCGTCAAGCCGTTCTCCTCCGTCGTCCTCCTCGCCCGGCTGCGCGCCCTGCTGCGCCGGGGCCGTACGGCAACCGACAGGGGGTCCGTGCTGCGCGCCGGTGACCTGTGGGTGGATCTCGCCGCCCGCCGCGCGGGCCGCGGCAGTTGCGAGCTCGCTCTGACCCCGACGGAGCTGGCGATCCTCACCTGTCTGATGCACACACCGGACCAGGTGGTGTCGAAGGAGGCGATCCTCGACGAGGTGTGGGACCCGGCCTATGCCGGCGGGACCGCCATCGTGGAGGTCTACATCTCCGCGTTGCGCAAGAAGGTCGACACCCCGTTCGGGACGCACAGCATCGACACTGTTCGCGGTCACGGCTACCGCCTGGACGCCCGACAGGAGCGCCGTGATGTCTGACCGTCGGCGTCTTACGCGTGCCCTTCGGATGCCTGCCCTTGTGCGGCGCCTGCCCGCCCAGGTCCGTACCGCGCTCGTGGCCGGCCTCGCCGCTCTCGTCCTGTGCGGCGGCGGCGCGGCCTGGCTCTACCAGCACGTCTACGAGGAGGTCTACCGCACGTCCGAGCAGCGCGGCACCGAACTGTCCCTGCAGCTGGCCGACCAAGCGGCCGCCGGCAAGCGTGACATCAGCGACGACCTGTTCGGCTGGCCTGTCATCCAGATCGACCGGACAGGCCGCGTCGTCACCACTTCTGGAGGAGCCCTCGACTTCACGGGTGTGCAGGCGCTGCTCCCCCCGCCGCCCGCGGACCCGGCTACCGGACGGACGGTCGGCTGGCCCGAGAAGGGCACCGTTCACACCGGGGGCGTCGAGGAACACGACCGAGCCCGCTTCCACCGGCCCGACGGCAGCCCGCAACCGGGCCCCTTCGACATGTCCGGCGAGGGCAAGGACCAACTCGCCCACCGGCAGGCCCACGAGCTCTCCCACAGCACCATGACCGTCTACGCCACGGCGCTCAAAACCCCCGCGGGCACGTGCGAGCACCCCACCGAGCCCGACGGATCCTGCCGGTCCACCCTCTACGTCCTGACCCCGCCCTACAACGCCGACCAGGCCGCCGACGCGCTCGAGACTCCGCTGACAGCCGGCGTACCCGCCGCCGCGCTCTTGGTCGCCGCGACGGCCTGGGCCGCCACGCGGCGCTCGCTGCGACCGGTCGAAGCGATCCGCCGCGAAGTCTCCGAGATCACCGACACCAGCCTCGACCGCCGAGTACCGGTCCCCGAGGGCCGCGACCCCATCCGCTCCCTCGCCCAGACGACCAACTCCACCCTCGACCACCTTGAGGACGCCGTCGACCGGCAGACCCGCTTCGTCTCCGACGCCGCCCACGAACTGCGCTCCCCCCTCGCAGCCCTGCACTACCAGCTCGAAACCGCCCTCGACCACCCCGACCGCATCGACTCCACCGAAACCCTCCAGGACGCCCTCACCGCCACCCGGCGCATCCACCGGCTCACCGAGGACCTCCTCCTGCTCGCTCGCCCCGAGCACCCCACCACCCATTCACTGATCGACCTCGCGGGACTCAGCCGCGAACTCGTCCACGAATACCAACACCTGAACCATCCCGTCACCCTGAACACCGCACCCGACCAGGCACCGGTGCGCGGTGACGGCCTCCAGCTCCACCGACTGTTGCGCAACGTCCTCGACAACGCCGTACGGCACGCGCGCAGCGAGGTCGTCCTCGACGTCACCGACGACAGCCGTACGTGCACGCTCACCGTCCACAACGACGGCACCGCCCTCACCTCCGACGAATGCGAGTGGGTCTTCGAACGCTTCACCCGCCTGGATGAGGCCCGCACCCGAGACACCGGCGGCAGCGGCCTCGGCCTCGCCATCGCCCGAGACATCGCAACCCGCCACCGGGGCACCCTCAGCGCGCACCCCACCGACCCGGGCCCCGGCACCACCTTCACCCTCCGCATCCCCGCCGCACCCGACGCGGGGCAACCGGGATGACGGCCCCTGACCAGCAACCTGGCAGCGGCACCCAGAAGGCGACGCCGGGGGCCGGCCCCCGGCGTGCCGATGCCCGCCGCACGCAGGAGGCGCCGTAGTCGCCCCTTGGCAGTCACACCTGGGTCGGGCCGGTGGAGGTCACTGGGCGAGCCGGCGCCACTTCGGCGCATGCACGGCGTCCCGGACAAGCCAGGCGAACAGGAAGGTGTGGGTGACGACCACGCAAATGAGCCGGCAAGCATCGATACGCGTCGCGCTCAGTAGGCGGCGAGGAAGACGGCGATGTAGTGCGCGGTGAAGGCTGCCACGGTCAGGGCGTGGAAGACCTCGTGGTAGCCGAACCAGCGGGGTGAGGGGTCGGGGCGCCGGAGGGCGTACACGACGGCGCCCGCGCTGTAGAGCAGCCCGCCCGTCACGATCAGGGTGAGTACGGCCGCGCCGCCGCTGTGCAGGAAGTCGGGCAGGTAGCGCACCGGTGCCCAGCCCAGGGCGAGGTAGCAGGGTGTGTACAGCCAGCGGGGCGCGCCGATCCACAGGACGCGGAAGGCGATGCCTGCCAGAGCACCCGTCCACACGATCCACAGGAGGACGGACCGCTGGTCAGGTGCGAGGAGGAGCACGGCCAGCGGGGTGCAGGTGCCGGCGATGATCAGGAAGATGTTGGCGTGGTCGAGGCGGCGCAGGACGGCCTCGCCGAGCGGTCCCCAGGTGCCGAGGTGGTAGACGGCGCTCGTCCCGAACAGCAGCCAGGCGGTGACCGCGTACACGGTGCAGGCCACCGTGGCCTGCGGGGTTCCTGCCAGGCAGATGAGGACGATACCGGCGGCCAGGGACGCGGGGACCATGCCGGCGTGGAGCCAGCCCCGTAGCTTCGGCTTGATCGGCTCCACCAGATCGGCCGCTCGCCCGAACAGGTCGGCGGGAGGCTCGGAGCTCACGCTTCCTCCATCCGTCGGTGCGGAGGCAACATGGCCGGCTCCGGCGTCGTCCTGGGGCACTGCTTCCCGTCCTGATACGTGCTGCTGGGCATCACTGGCAACCATGACTCCATGCTAGGAGCCGGTCCGGAGCGGCATGGCCCGAGGTGGGCTCCAGCCTCCGGCGCGGCATCGCCGGGCGCGGCCGGTTCGACCGCCTCTTGGTTGCCGTCCTGGCAGTCTTCCTCCAACTGGGGCTGTGGAACTCGTGTAATCCGGCGGGCCAGGGGAACGATCTGGGCTTCCGAACGGGCCTCTCCGCTCTCCTACGTCCAAGGACCGCCGATGCTTCCCGAGTTCCGCTCCCACGCGTCCGCCCCCCTCTCCCATCAGCTGGAACAGCGGCTGGGGCTGGACCCCCGCCTCGAAGCCGGCCACATCGACGTGGAGCGCGTCGCGGACATCGCCGTCGTCGCATCGGCCCACTCCGACGGATACGTGGCCACCGCACACCTCCTCGGTCTCCTGGCCGCGCTCCCCGCCCCCACCGCGTCCGGAGAGCACTTCTGGTCGGAACTGTGGAGGTCCTCGGGCTCCCTCTACCTGCTGCCCGCCAACATCAAAGCGTGCGTGCTGAGTTCGCTGGCGGGAGAAGGCACCGGCCTGGCCGGCCAGATCCTCTCGGCCTTCGACGAGATGACCCCGCCCCAGCGCATCGCAGCCGGAGAGGTCATCGGCCAGGCACTCGCCGAGTCCGACCACCTCCCCGACCTCAAAACCCAGGTCATCGGCGAACTGTGGCTCCGCGACCTCGAACTCACCGCCTGGCGCGTCCTGCACGCGGACCACAAGTCAGCCGATCCGTCCAGGCGGAAGGCCTTCTTCGAAGCGTGGACGAGCGTCTGACCTGCAACGTCACCCGTGCGCGCGTGCGCGGACGGGGCGGCACCAGCCGTCACGCGCAGGACGCGGCACCATGGAAAAGGCCCCCAGCCGATCTTGGCTGGGGGCCTTTGACATCTTCGGGCGCGGTCTGGGCCGTGCCCGCCGACGGGGTTACGGGAGCTGTACGGCGTTCCAGTCCCAGCTCTTGACGGGGACCTTGTAGCTGCTGGTGAAGGGCTGGATGAGGCCGGCGGTGTTGGCGAGGCCGGTGTACATGGTGATGCTGGTGTCCGCGTTGCGGTACATCATGCCCATGTCGGTGCGGCCGTCACCGTTGTAGTCGCCCGCGGTGAGCTTCATGGACTTGGGGTCCCAGCTCTTGGCGGGGACGCTGTAGCCGCCGGTGAATCCGCCGAATCCGCCGTCGGCCTTGGCGAGGGAGCTGCGGAAGGTGATCGAGGTGTCGGCGTTGTAGGTGGTGACGAGGGCGTCGGCGCGGCCGTCGCCGTTCAGGTCACCGGACCGGATCTCGACGGTGTTCCAGTCCCAGGTGTTGGCGGGGACGGTTTGGCTGCTGGTGAAGGGCTGGATGAGGCCGGCGGTGTCGGCGAGGCCGGTG
>NZ_JBHXKA010000083.1:0-3539 GCF_042722885.1 Streptomyces sp. NPDC058401 | reverse complement strand
CGGATCTCGACGGTGTTCCAGTCCCAGGTGTTGGCGGGGACGGTTTGGCTGCTGGTGAAGGGCTGGATGAGGCCGGCGGTGTCGGCGAGGCCGGTGAACATCTGCAGGGAGCCGTCGCCCATCTTGTACAGCATGCCCATGTCGCTGCGGGTGTCGCCGTTGAAGTCGCCGGTGATCAGCTTCATGGAGCCGCGGCTCCAGCTGCCCGTGGGAACGGTGTAGCCGGGCTTGTACTCGTTGAACCCGCCGTCGGCCTTGGCCAGGGAGCTGTAGAAGGCGATCGAGGTGTTCGCGTGGTAGTAGACCATGACGGCGTCGGTGCGGCCGTCCCCGTTGACGTCACCGGCCTGCAGCTCGATGGCGTTCCAGTCCAGGCTGTTGGCCGGAATGGTGTAGCTGCTGGTGAAGGGCTGGATGAGGCCGGCGGTGTCGGCGAGGCCGGTGTACATGGTGATGCTGGTGTCCGCGTTGCGGTACATCATGCCCACGTCGGTGCGGCCGTCACCGTTGAAGTCACCGTTGATGAGCTTCATGGACTTGGGGTCCCAGCTCTTGGCGGGGACGGTGTAGCCGGCCTTGTACTCGTTGAACCCGCCGTCGGCCTTGGCCAGGGAGCTGTAGAAGGCGATCGAGGTGTCGGCGTTGTAGTACACCATGACCGAGTCCGAACGGCCGTCGCCGTTCACGTCACGCTGGACGGCGAAACGCCGGGCGGTGTCGGCGATCCAGCCCTTGAGGCCGTCCGCCCGTTCCGCGATGGCGCCGGTGCGGGTCTCCGTGGCGGGGGTGCCCAGGCAGCCGCCCTGCCAGGACCGGCTGTTGATGCCGGTCAGCTCTCCCTGGCTGTTGACCAGCGGACCGCCGGCATCACCCTTGCAGATGGTGTCGGTGCCCTTGCCCGTCAGAGTCAACGTCGTGGCATCCGTGGACGCGACACCGAACGCGGCGGTGTGGACCTTCGTCTGCACCCAGTCGGTCTTCGTACGGCCGAACCCGGCCGCCGTCACCGCCGCGTTCACGGCCGGCTGCGCGGCGGCGAGCTTGACGGGGGTGATGCTGCTCGTGACCGGGCTGGACAGCTTGGCGAGCGCGACGCCACGGTTGGCGTGCGGTACGACGTTGATCACATCGAACGCGGTCGTGCCCGCGCCGATCTTCGCCGTGGTCTTCAGCTCCGGTCTGCCCGCCACGACTGCCGCGCCGGGGGTCTTCGCGAAGCAGCTCGTCGCGGTCAGGACCCAGCTCGCGTCGACGAGTACGGCGGAGCAGGCACGGCTGTTGGCCTCGTCGCCGATGTTCAGCTGGACGGTGTGGGTGTACTGCCCCGCGGCGGCGGGGGTTCCGACAGCTGCCAGGGCGCCGCCGGCGGGCATGAGCGCGGTGGCGCCTGCGATGGTCACGGCCGCGGCCATCCACCTGGTACGCATGTTCATATTGGACAAAGCCTTCCTAGGTGTTTCTTCGAGACGTTGCCGTGCGCGCAGGCCGGCAGGTCGCTGGGGTGGGGCAGGCTGTTCCGGGGCGCTGCCGGACCTGGGGCAGTCATCCGGGTCCGGCAGCAGAACGCCTCTACGGTGATGGGCGGGTCAGGTGACCTGGAGCATGGTCTTCCAGGTGGTGCCGCCCCACATGGTGACTTCGTCCGTGATGCCGCCCTTGCCGTCGCCCTTGTAGAGGTGGAGGCTGCCGTCGTTCCAGATGGCCATGAGGTCGGAGATGCCGTCACCGTTGAAGTCGCCGGCGGTCATGTGCAGGACCGTGCCCCAGGTGTTGCCGCCGAGCAGGACCGGGACTTCGTTGCCGATCTGGCCGGTGCCGTCGCCGGGGTAGTAGTGCATGGTGCCGTTGTTCCAGACGGCCATGAGGTCGGCGATGCCGTCACCGTTGAAGTCGCCGGCGGGCAGCAGCTTCACGGTGCTCCAGGTGCTGCCGCCGGTGTTCACCTTGGTCTCGGGCGCGAGCTGGCCGTCGCCCGTGCCCTTGTACTGGTGCATGGTGCCGTCGTTCCAGACGGCCATGACGTCGGCGATCCCGTCACCGGTGAAGTCACCCGCGGTGAACTGCTTGACGGTGCCCCAGGTATTGCCGCCCTGTGTGACGGTGACGGCGTCGGCAACCTTGCCCTTGCCGTCGCCCTTGTACAGGTGCAGGGTGCCGTCGTTCCACATGGCCATGAGGTCGGAGATGCCGTCACCGTTGAAGTCACCGGCCGCGAGCTGCTTGGTGGTGGCCCAGGTGGTGCCGCCGAGCTGCGCGATGTCGGTGCCGGCCAGGCCCTTGGCCTTGTCGCCGGGGTAGAGGTAGAGACTGCCGTTGCCCCAGATCGCCGCGAGGTCGGCAATGCCGTCGTTGGTCATGTCGCCCGGGGCGTGGAAGGCCGTCTTGCGGACCCAGTCCTGGAGGCCGTCCGCGCGAGAGGCGGTGGCGCCGGTGCGCGTCTCGGTGGCGGGGGTGCCCAGGCAACCGCCTTGCCAGGACCGGTTGTTTATGCCGGCCAGCTCGCCGTTGCCGTTGACCAGGGGGCCACCGGCGTCCCCCTTGCAGAGGGAGTCGGTGCCCTTGCCGGTGAGAGTCAGCGTCGTGGCGTCCGAGGACGTGACACCGAACGCGGCGGTGTGGACCTTCGTCTGCACCCAGTCGGTCTTCGTACGCCCGAACCCGGCCGCCGTCACCGCCGCGTTCACGGCCGGCTGCGCGGCGGCGAGCTTGACGGGGGCGACGCCGGCGATGGGCTTGGAGAGCCTGGCGAGCACCACGTCACGGTCGCTGCGCGGCACGATCTTGACCACGTCGAGCGTGGTCGTGCCGACCTTGGCCGTGGTCTTCAGCGCCGGCTTCCCGGCCACGACCGCTGCGCCGGGGGTCTTCGCGAAGCAGCTCGTCGCGGTCAGGACCCAGTTCGCGTGGACGAGTACGGCGGAGCAGGCGCGGCTGTTGGCCTCGTCACCGATGTTCAGCTGGACGACGGAAGCGTGCTGGCCGGCCGCGGCCTCCGGGCCGGAGACGGCTTGGGCCGAACCGGCGGGAACGAGCGACGCGGCGACCGCGGTCGCGGTGACGAGCAGGCCCGATATCGGCGCGGTGCGTGGACGGGATGCAGACATGACTAATTTCCTTCAGGAACAGGATGCGGTGAGGTGTACGCCGGAGATCGGTCGTGCCGCGTGCGGGACCGGTGGTCGGCCGGCCACGTGGAGCCCGCCGGGGGCAGGCTCACGTGGTGCCGGGTTGCGCAGCTTGTCGTAAGGCGACGCGGGTTACCTGGTGAAGCGGTTACTTGGCGACGCGGGTTACTTGGTGACGCGGATTTCGACCAGGACGTGCTCACGGCCGTCGACGGACTCGCCGACGCCTTCCCAGGTCTTCGCGGGGATGTCGTACTCGACGCGGTCGCTCTCGGCGGTCATCGTGAGGTGGGTCTTCACGGAATCATCGGTCCGCACCCCGTGCACCGACTTGATCTCCAAGGTCAGATAGCCCTCGTCGCCGATGACCTTGAAGCACACGTCCGCCCGGTCACGGGCGAGGAACTTGAGGAG
>NZ_JBHXKA010000082.1:0-36032 GCF_042722885.1 Streptomyces sp. NPDC058401 | reverse complement strand
GGCCCTGTACGGGGCCTGTGGGGGCGTTCTGGGACGGTCTGGGTGGATCTACGGGTGGATCTAGACGAGGTCCCCGCCCGGGAGCTCGACCTTGGCGCCCAGTTCCACGAGCTTCTCCATGAAGTTCTCGTAGCCCCGGTTGATCAGGTCGATGCCGTGCACCCGCGAGGTGCCCTCGGCGGCGAGCGCCGCGATGAGGTACGAGAACCCGCCGCGCAGGTCCGGGATGACCAGGTCGGCGCCCTGGAGCTTGGTGGGCCCCGAGACGACGGCCGAGTGCAGGAAGTTGCGCTGGCCGAAGCGGCAGGCGCTGCCGCCCAGGCACTCCCGGTAGAGCTGGATGTGCGCACCCATCTGGTTGAGCGCGGAGGTGAAGCCCAGGCGGGACTCGTAGACCGTCTCGTGGACGATCGAGAGGCCGGTGGCCTGGGTCAGCGCCACGACCAGCGGCTGCTGCCAGTCGGTCTGGAAGCCGGGGTGGACGTCCGTCTCCAGCGCGATGGCGTTGAGCGGGCCGCCCGGGTGCCAGAAGCGGATGCCGTCGTCGTCGATCTCGAACGCCCCGCCGACCCGGCGGAAGGTGTTCAGGAAGGTCATCATCGAACGCTGCTGCGCGCCGCGCACGTAGATGTTGCCGCCGGTCGCCAGCGCCGCGGACGCCCAGGAGGCGGCCTCCAGCCGGTCCGGGAGCGCCTTGTGGTTGTAGCCGCCGAGGCGGTCCACGCCGGTGATCCGGATGGTCCGGTCGGTGTCGACGGAGATGATCGCGCCCATCTTCTGCAGGACGCAGATGAGGTCTTCGATCTCCGGTTCGACGGCGGCGTTGCTGAGCTCGGTGACGCCCTCGGCCAGAACGGCCGTCAGCAGCACCTGCTCGGTCGAGCCGACCGACGGGTAGGGCAGGCGGATCTTGCAGCCGCGCAGTCGCTGCGGGGCCTCCAGGTACTGACCGCCCTCGCGCTTCTCGATGGTCGCGCCGAACTGGCGGAGCACCTCGAAGTGGAAGTCGATCGGCCGGCCGCCGATGTCGCAGCCGCCGAGACCGGGAATGAAGGCGTGGCCGAGCCGGTGCAGCAGCGGGCCGCAGAACAGGATCGGGATGCGCGAGGAGCCCGCGTGCGCGTCGATGTCGGCGACGTTCGCGCTCTCGACGTGCGAGGGGTCGAGCACCAGCTCGCCCGGTTCGTCACCGGGGCGGACGGTCACCCCGTGCAGCTGGAGCAGCCCGCGCACGACCCTGACGTCCCGGATGTCGGGAACGTTGCGCAGCCGGCTGGGCTCACTGCCGAGCAGGGCGGCGACCATCGCCTTGGGTACGAGGTTCTTCGCGCCGCGGACACGGATCTCGCCCTCGAGCGGGGTTCCGCCGTGGACAAGCAGTACATCGTCACTGATGCCGGTCATGAATCTCGCGTTCCGGAGAGGGGTGGGCAGGGGGCCAATGAAAAGGGTAAGGGGCATGACCCCCCTGTTCGTAAGGGTGACGGGGCCGTAGGACTGTCATGAATTCGGCACAACACCCTGGGTGTGCGCCAGGTGGCGGAGCGTCTCCTTCCGCACCGGGTCCGGCCGCGGGCCCCGCGCGCCCCGTCCTGCCGCGGTGCGCCCTGAGCTGCGCAAGGTCCGGATGTGCCGCCCACTCCCCCTCACGGGCGAATGTGCGAGACCATGGCGCCATGACCGAGGTGTCCTCCCTCACAGGGCGGCTGCTCGTGGCCACCCCCGCCCTCGCGGACCCGAATTTCGACCGCGCGGTGGTGCTGCTGCTCGACCACGACGAGCAGGGCTCGCTCGGCGTTGTCCTCAACCGGCCCACCCCGGTGGGCGTCGGTGACGTCCTGCTGCCCTGGGCTCCGCTGGCCAAGGACCCCGGAGTGGTCTTCCAGGGCGGCCCGGTGGCGCTGGACTCCGCACTGGGACTGGCCGTCATCCCGGGCGAGGAGGGACCGCTCGGCTGGCGCCGGGTGCACGGGGCGATCGGCCTGGTGGACCTGGAGGCCCCGCCCGAACTCCTCGCCGCCGCCCTCGGGGGCCTGCGCATCTTCGCCGGCTACTCGGGCTGGGGCCCGGGCCAGCTGGAGGAGGAACTGGGCGTCGGAGCCTGGTACGTGGTCGACTCCGAGCCCGGCGACGTCTCCTTCCCGGACCCCGAACGGCTGTGGCGCGCCGTCCTGCGGCGCCAGCGCAGCGAGCTGGCCATGGTGGCCACGTACGCGGACGACCCGTCGCTGAACTGAGCCCGGGGCGGCCCGGGGCCGGGGCGGGGCCGGGGTGGTGGCCGCGCGATGCCTCGCGCGCGAGGGACTCGGTACCCTGGCAGTCATGAGCACTCTTGAGCCCGATCGCGGGACTGGTACGGGGACCCTCGTAGAGCCGACGCCGCAGGTGTCCCACGGCGACGGCGACCACGAGCGCTTCGCCCACTACGTCCAGAAGGACAAGATCATGGAGAGCGCGCTCGGGGGCACCCCCGTCGTCGCGCTCTGCGGCAAGGTCTGGGTGCCGGGCCGGGACCCGAAGAAGTACCCGGTCTGCCCCATGTGCAAGGAGATCTACGAGTCCATGGGCCCCGGCGGGGACAAGGACAAGGGCGGCAAGGACGGGAAGTAGTCGTCCGGCCCTCCTGAAACGGGACGAAGGCCCCCGGTGCGCACCTGTGCCCCCGGGGGCCTTTGCCGTACCCGGGGGCCGGGTTAGGGTCGCCGCATCAGCGCCCTGTGAAACGTTCGTTGCACCTGATGCAACGGTGGAGGAGTCGAGGCCATGCCCGAGTTGATCCCGCAGCCCCGGTACGCGCGATTCCTGCCCGACGGCGGCACGGTCGAGCTCACCGACCCGCTCCTCGACGCCGGACCCGGCACCGCAGGCGCGGCCCGCTGGCTGCGCCGCGAACTCGGCGCCGCCACCGGCTGGGCGCTGCCGGCCCCGGTCCGCGGGGAGGCGTACGGCGAACGCCCGGTCATCCGGCTCGCGCTGCGCCCCGACATCGGGCGGGGGACCGGGGCGGAGTCCTACGAGCTGCACGCCACCCCCGGCTCCGTCCTCCTGGAGGGCGCAGACGAGGCGGGCCTCTTCTATGCCGCCCAGACGCTGCGTCAGCTGCTCGGACCGGCGGCCTTCCGGCGGGCGCCGCTGCCCGGCGCGGTGTGGCGGCTGCCGGTCGGGGACCTCCTGGACGGGCCGCGCTTCGGCTGGCGCGGGCTGATGCTCGACGTGGCCCGGCACTTCCTGCCCAAGGACGCGGTGCTGCGGTACATCGACCTGCTCGCCGCCCACAAGCTCAACGTGCTGCACCTGCACCTGACGGACGACCAGGGCTGGCGGATGGAGGTCAAGCGCTACCCGCGGCTCACCGAGGTCGGCGCGTGGCGGGCCCGCAGCCGGTGGGGCCACCGGGCCTCGCCGCTGTGGAACGAGACCCCGCACGGCGGCTTCTACACCCAGGACGACCTGCGCGAGATCGTCGCGTACGCGGCGGAGCGGCACGTGCGGGTGGTGCCGGAGATCGACGTGCCGGGACACTCGCAGGCCGCGATCGCCGCGTACCCGGAGCTGGGGAACACCGACGTGGTGGACACGGCGGCGCTCCAGGTGTGGGACGACTGGGGCGTCAACGAGAACGTGCTCGCGCCCACCGAGGCCGTCCTGCGGTTCTACGAGGGGGTCTTCGAGGAACTGCTGGAGGTGTTCCCGGCGGAGGTCTCCCCCTTCGTGCACATCGGCGGCGACGAGTGCCCCAAGGCGCAGTGGAAGGCCTCCGCGGCCGCGCAGGAGCGGATCCGGGAGCTGGGGGTCGACGGCGAGGACGGTCTGCAGTCCTGGTTCATCCGGCACTTCGACGGCTGGCTCGCGGAGCGCGGCCGCCGGCTCATCGGCTGGGACGAGATCCTGGAGGGCGGACTGGCCCCGGGAGCGGCCGTGTCCTCCTGGCGCGGCTACGCGGGCGGCATCGCCGCCGCCGAGGCCGGCCACGACGTGGTGATGTGCCCCGAGCAGCAGGTGTACCTGGACCACCGTCAGGCGGACGGCGGGGACGAGCCGATGCCCATCGGGTACGTACGGACATTGGAGGATGTGTACCGGTTCGAGCCGGTCCCGCCGAAGTTGTCCGAAGAGGCCGCCGCCCACGTACTGGGCGCGCAGGCCAACGTGTGGACCGAGGTGATGGAGGACCAGAGCCGCGTCGACTACCAGGTGTTCCCGCGCCTCGCCGCCTTCGCCGAGGTGGTGTGGTCCCGGCTGCCGCTGCCCGAGGAGCGGGACCACGCGGACTTCGAGGCGCGGATGACGGAGCACTACCGCCGCCTGGACGCCCTCGGGGTCGACTACCGGCCGCCCGGCGGCCCGTTGCCCTGGCAGCGCCGGCCCGGAGTCCTCGGACGCCCGATCGAGGGAGCGCCCCCGAACGTGTGACGAGCCCCCGCGGGGGTGCCGCGCATGGGGGCTTGCCGGGGGTCTTGCCAGGGGTCGTGCGGGGGTGGTGCGCCGGTGGTGCGCGGCCGGTGGACCCTCGCGTCCGGTGCTCCGGAAGATGTGCCAGAGTTGCCACGTCCCGGCGGTGAGGACGTACCGTACGGCGGACAGGCGTGAGCGCCGGGACCGGGACATCGGGAAGGGGCAGCTGGGTTGACCACGCACGCACCGCACGCACCGCAGGCACGGGACTCGTCCCAGGGGCCCCGCAGCGACCCGCGGGCGGGGAACGCGGCGCAGTCCGTGACGCTGCCGGCCTCGCTCGACGAGGCCGTGGCGGCGCTCGCGGCCATGCCCGCCGCCGTCCCCGTGGCGGGCGGCACCGACCTCATGGCCGCCGTCAACGCGGGACTCCTGCGCCCCGCCGCCCTCGTGGGCCTCGGCCGGATCAACGAGATCCGCGGCTGGCAGTACCAGGACGGCCACGCGCTGCTCGGCGCCGGCCTCACGCACGCGCGCATGGGCCGGCCGGACTTCGCCGCCCTGATCCCGGCCCTGGCCGCCGCGGCGCGCGCCGCGGGCCCGCCGCAGATCCGCAACGCCGGCACGCTCGGCGGCAACATCGCCACGGCCGCGCCGACGGGTGACGCGCTGCCCGTGCTGGCCGCGCTGGAGGCCGTGCTCGTCATCGTCGGGCCCGGCGGATCCCGGCGCGAGATCCCGGTCTCGCACCTGCTCGCCGGCCGGGAGATGCTCCGCCCCGGTGAGCTGATCGGCTTCGTGCGCGTGCCGTTGCTGCACGCCCCGCAGGTGTTCCTCAAGGCCACGGGCCGTACGGGACCGGGGCGCGCGACGGCGTCCGTGGGGCTCGTACTGGACCCCGCGCGCCGGGGTGTGCGCTGCGCGATCGGCGCGGTCGCCCCGATGCCGCTGCGGCCACTGGAAGCCGAGCAGTGGGTTGCTTCGTTGATCGACTGGGACGGGGACCGCAGTCTGGCCCCCGAGGCGCTGGAGGCCTTCGGCGAGTACGTCGCGGCGGCGTGCGTGCCCGACCAGGGGGAGCCGGTGGCTCCCGCAGTACTGCATTTGCGGCGGACGGTGGCCGTACTGGCACGGAGGGCCCTGGGGAGGGCGCTGAGCTCATGAGTGAGAACGAGAACACGGGTGCTGCGGGCCCGACGGGACCTGCCGGACCCCACTGGGGCTGGGAGCCGGTGCCGCACGGCGGCGAGTACGACTCCGACGCGACGGCCTTCGTGAAACTCCCGCAGGACATGCTGGACGCGCTCGGCACCGGTGAGCCCCTCGCCGCCCCCGGGCACGGCTACGTGCCGCCGCCGATGATCGTGCCGCTGGGCACGGGCAGTACGGACCCCGCGGCCACGGGCACCTGGACGATCCCGGTGCAGTGGCCGGAGGCGGGCGCGGCGACCCCGGCGGACGCGGGCGCTCCGGCGGCTCCGGCGCGGGCACCGATCCCGGCGTCGGTGCCGATCCCCGCCTCGGTGGCCGCGGCGTTCGCGGAACCGGCGGCGGAGCCGGTGGCCGAGCCCGTCGCGGAGCCCTTCGGGGAGACGTACGGGGAGCAGTACGGGGAGCCCTACGGGGAGTCCTACGCCGAGCCGTTCGGCGAGCCGCCCGTCGCGGAGCCCTTCGCGGGGCGCCGGGCCGGGGTGCACGAAGCGGGGTCGACCGCCGAGTGGCGGTTCCCCGAGGCGGCGGCGAGCGACGTGTGGACCCCGGGCGGCGCGGGCGACACGGGCAGCTTCGGGCAGCTCGCGGCCTCGGCCGACTGGAGCCAGGCCCCCGCCACCCTGCCCGGCGGGGCCGCGGCCCCGTGGGCCACCCATCCGGACTTCGAGGGCGCGCGCGGGTACGTGGCGCAGCAGCCCGGTTCCGGCGGACCGGGTCCGGACCCGCTGGGCCCCGACCCGCTGGGCTCCGGGATGCTCCCCGGGGCCTCCGCACCCGCACCGGCCCTGGGACGCGGACCGCGCGTGCTGGGCGGCCCGGGGGTCGGCACCCCGCTGGACGGGGAGCCGGGCTACCCGGCACCGCACGACATCGAAGCCGCCCACGGCCCGGCGCAGGCCGCCGACTCGGGGGAGCGGCAGCATCCGGGGACCGAGGGCGAAGCCGGCGGTGACGGCGGCGGTGACGGCGAAGCCGGGGCCGGGGTTGGGACCGAAGCCGGGGTCGGTGCGGCGGAGCCGGGGTTCGGCGCGGGTGTGCCGGGCTCGGGCGGAGCCGCGGAGCAGGATGCGGCCGACCAGGACGGGGCCGGGGACGGGGCCGCGCAGGCGGAGCAGGGTGACGGCGGAGCCGGGCCGGCCGACGGCGGAGCCGGGGCCGCGCCCGCGCCGGGTACGGACGACGCCGACCTGGCTGTCGAGACCGCTCCGGCGGAGACGGCCGAAGGGATTCCGGGCGAGGGGGCGACGTACGAAGAAGACGACGCCGGGGAAGCGGACGCCGCTGCCGTCGCGCACCACGAGCACCCGTCGGCCTCCTACGTCCTGCGCGTCAACGGGGCCGACCGGCCCGTCACCGGCGCCTGGATCGGCGAGTCCCTCCTCTACGTGCTGCGCGAGCGACTCGGCCTGGCCGGCGCCAAGGACGGCTGCTCGCAGGGCGAATGCGGCGCCTGCGCCGTGCAGGTCGACGGCCGGCTCGTCGCCTCCTGCCTCGTCCCGGCCGCCACCGCGGCCGGCAGCGAGGTCCGGACCGTGGAAGGTCTCGCCACCGACGGGGAACTGTCGGACGTGCAAGAGGCGTTGTGCAGGTCGGGTGCGGTGCAGTGCGGGTTCTGCGTGCCCGGCATGGCCATGACCATCCACGATCTGCTGGAAGGCAACCACGCCCCCAGCGAGCTGGAGACCCGCCAGGCGCTGTGCGGCAACCTCTGCCGCTGCTCCGGGTACTCGGGCGTCATCGAAGCCGTGCGCGAGGTCGTCGCCGAGCGCGGCACGGCGGCGGAAGCGGCCGCCGCGGCCTCGGCCGAAGCCCGGATCCCGCACCAGGCCCCGCCGGGCGAGGGCGGCGTCCACGGGATGCAGGGCAATCAGGGGAACCACGGGATGCAGGGGAACCAGGGGATGCAGGGCATGCAGGGGAACCCGGGCCACCACGACGGAGGCACGGCGTGAGCGCCCACGACGCGGCGACGGTCCCGGCAGGGGTCACCACACCGGTCGCCGAGGGCGCGGAGCCCCCGGAGCCGGCGGTCCCGCGCGGCATCGGCGCGTCCGTCCCGGCCGCCGACACCCGCGCCAAGACCGAGGGCACCTTCCCCTACGCCGCCGACCTGTGGGCCGAGGGCCTCCTCTGGGCAGCCGTGCTGCGCTCCCCGCACGCCCACGCCCGCATCCTCTCCGTCGACACCTCCGCCGCCACCGAAATGCCCGGCGTGCGGGCCGTCGTCACCCACGCCGACGTCCCCGGCGCCACCACGCACGGCCGCCGCATCGCCGACCGGCCCGTCTTCGCGCACGACGTGGTCCGCCACCACGGCGAGCCCATCGCCGCCGTCGCCGCCGACCACCCGGACACCGCACGCCTCGCCGCCGCCGCCATCGCCGTCGAGTACGAGCTCCTCGACCCGGTCACCGACCCCGAACAGGCCTTCGGCGCCCCCGACCTGCACCCCGACGGCAACCTGATCCGGCACATCCCGCTGCGCTACGGCGACCCCGAAGCCACCGGCGACGTCGTCGTCGAAGGCCTCTACCGCATCGGCCGCCAGGACCCCGCCCCCATCGGCGCCGAGGCCGGGCTGGCCGTTCCGCGACCCGACGGAGGCGTGGAGATCTACACCGCCTCCACCGACCCGCACACCGACCGCGACCTGGCCGCCGCCTGCTTCGGGCTGGAACCGGACCGCGTACGGGTCGTGGTCACCGGGGTGCCCGGCGCGACGGCCGACCGCGAGGACGCCGCCTTCCAGCTCCCGCTCGGCCTGCTCGCCCTGCGCACCGGCTGCCCGGTCAAGCTGGCCGCCACCCGCGAGGAGTCCTTCCTCGGCCACCCGCACCGCCACCCGACGCTGCTGCGCTACCGCCACCACGCGGACGCGGACGGCCGGCTGGTCAAGGTCGAGGCCCAGATCCTGATGGACGCGGGCGCCTACGCCGACGCCTCCTCGGAATCCCTGGCCGCCGCGGTGGCCTTCGCCTGCGGCCCGTACGTGGTCCCGCACGCCTTCGTCGAAGGCTGGGCGGTCCGTACGAACAACCCCCCGTCGGGCCACGTCCGCGGCGAAGGCGCCCTCCAGGTCTGCGCCGCCTACGAGGGCCAGATGGACAAGCTGGCGGCCGCCCTCGGCATCGACGGCGCCGAACTGCGCCTGCGCAACGTCCTGGCCACCGGCGACCTGCTCCCGACCGGCCAGACGGTCACCTGCCCCGCCCCCGTGGCGGAACTCCTGCGCGCGGTCCGCGACTACGAGCTGCCCGCCCTCCCGAAGGACACCCCGGAGGAGGACTGGCTGCTCCCCGGCGGCCTGGAAGGCGCGGGGGAGCCGGGCGCGGTGCGGCGCGGGGTCGGGTACGGGGTCGGCATGGTCCACATGCTCGGCGCGGAGGGCACCGACGAGGTGTCCACGGCCACGGTGAAGATCGTCGGCGGCTCGGCGACCGTCATCTGCGCGGCCGTCGACACCGGCCAGGGCTTCTCCACGCTCGCCCGCCAGATCGTCCAGGAGACCCTGGGCGTCGACGAGGTCGTCACGGCCCCGGTCGACACCGACCAGCCGCCGGCGGGCCCCTCCGCCCACGGCCGCCACACCTGGGTCTCGGGCGGCGCGGTGGAACGCGCCGCGAAGATGGTCCGCACCCAGCTCCTCCAGCCGATGGCGCACAAACTGGGCATGTCCACCGAACTGCTCCAGATCGCGGATGGCCGGATCACGTCGTACGACGGCGCCTTCTCCACGACCGTCGCCGAGGCGATGGAGGGCAAGGAACTCTGGGCCACGGCCCAGTGCCGCCCGCACCCCACGGAGCCGCTGGACGGGGACGGCCAGGGCGACGCCTTCGTGGGCCTCGCCTTCTGCGCGATCCGCGCGGTGGTCGACGTGGACATCGAGCTCGGCTCGGTGCGCGTCGTGGAACTCGCGGTCGCCCAGGACGTCGGCCGCGTCCTCAACCCCCGCCAGCTGGAAGCCCGTATCGAAGCCGGCGTCATCCAGGGCGTGGGCGCGGCCCTGACGGAAAACCTCCGCACCGCCTCGGGCCTGATCCGCCACCCGGACCTGACGGGCTACGCCCTGCCCACCTCCCTGGACGCCCCGACGGTCCGCATCGTCAAACTCGTCGAGGAACGCGACGTGGTGGCCCCCTTCGGCGCCAAGCCCGCCAGTGCCGTCCCGGTGGTCACGGCCCCGGCAGCGGTGGCCTCGGCGGTCCGCGCGGCCACGGGCCGCCCGGTCAACAGGATCCCGATCCGGCCATCCGCGGCCGTGGCGGCGCCCAACTCGTAACCTTGTGACCCTGATTGCACCTGCAACCCGAAACTTGGGCCTGTCGGACTCTCTCGATAGAGTGTTTGTGGACACTGGCGACGTGCGTGTGCGAACACGTGCGAAGCGGGTGCGAACGGGGACGACGGGGAGTCGGGGAGGCCATCGTGGCAGTGGACTATGGGCCGGGCGTGTTCGGGCTGGACTTCGGCGTGGGCGTGGCCTCGCCGGCGGCACTGGGCGCGCTCCAGGTCGAATACGAATCGCTGACCGACTACAAGAAGCGGGTCGACGGCCTACTGGAGAAGCTGGACGGCTCCCCGGCGAGCGACAAGAAACTGGCGGACGGCACCCTCCCGGAAAACTCCCTGGGCGAGGGCTTCGCCGAGGCCAAGCGGCTGTTCACGGCCTACTCGAACGTGCACACGCAGTTGCTTGCGCTGTCCAAGGGGCTGGCTGACCAGATCGAGGGGCTGGGCATCGCGATCCAGACGGCGGGACGGGGCTTCGGGGGCGTGGACGAGGACACGAAGCGGCGGATGCTGGCGATCAGTAAGCAGGCCGACGCGAACTACGTCCCGGAACGGGACCCGTTGGCACCCCCGCCGCCGCACAGTTCGGCTTCGCAGGGAAGCGCGTCGGCAGGAACTCAAGGGGAGGGCTTCTGATGGCGACGAACTTCGAGAGCCACACCCACCAGCAGCTGCTGGCCATGCTCGCCTCGGCCAATGCGGAGACCCTCAAGGCGCGCGGCGACCAGCTGACGGACGCCGCGGCGACCATCAAGGAGATCGGCGAAAGCCTCAAGGACCACCGGGTGACCGGCTGGGAAGGCGAATCGGGCACGGCCTTCCAGGACTGGGTCAGCCGCGCGGGCAATGCGACGCTGCGCCTGAGTGAGTACAGCGCCGAGGGCGGCAAGCAGCTGACGCAGGCCAGCCAGGTCGTCATCGAGGTCAAGGCCAACATGCCGAAGTACGACTCGACGGCGGCCTCCAACCTTGACGCGGCCCGCGAGTTCCACAACGACCCCGATGCACAGCAGATCGGCCAGCAGGCCCACTCGAAGCTGAGCGGCGACCGGCAGCAGGCGATCCAGCAGATGACGAAGCTGGCGCAGGGGTACGAGGCTTCGGCGACCGGGATGGAGATGGCGGAGGTTCCGACGTTTCCACCGCCTCCGGCGACGTTTGTTCCTAAGGACGTCTCCACGGACGTGGATCGAGCCCGGTCTGGAGATAGTGCAGAAGGCGCAACTGGCGGGGGTGGGTCGTCGTACGCACCCGCGACGTCGGGTCCAAGTGGTTCGTCTCGCGACTTGGGTTCTACGGCTGGGCCGGGTGGAAACGAGCCCACTGTGCCGATTGGAGCGCCGCCCGTCCCCGCTCCGGTGCCGCCGGACCGCAACATTGGCACTGGTCTCGACACGGTGGGCCCGGCGCCGAGTACGACCCTTCCACCAGCCCCGGGAGTACCTGGAGGCTTGGGTCCGGTCGGACCGGGCGGTGGTAGTCCGGGTGTCACCCCTGGCGGGTTCGTGCCGCCCCTGACGCTGCCTCCGGGTGGTGGGGTCTCGAAGCCGATCGGCGGTGTAGGCCCTGGCGGTTTCGGTCCCGGCGGGACCATTCCCGGCCTCGGCGGGGTTGGCGGGAAGGGTGGCGGACTGGGTGGTGTTGCTGGGCTGCCTCCGCGCGACAGCGGTATCACGGGTGGTCGCCCGGTCACGCCAGGTGGGCCGGGTGCGAGCATTCCCCGTGGCACGGTCATCGGGACCGAGGGCGCCCAGGCGGGCGGTCGCGGCATGGGCATGGGCGGCGGTATGGGTATGGGCGGTGGCGGAGCGCACGGCGGTCTCGGCAACCCCATGGCCGGTCGCCGTCTCGCCACCGAACCGGGCGGCGTCATCGGCGGGGGACAGTCGGGTGTGGGTGGTCGCTCCATCGCTGGTGGTCAGCCGTTTACGCAGGGCGGTTCCGGTCTGGTTCGCGGTGGACCGGGCGCTGGCCCAGCGGGTCCCATGGGGCATGGCGGTGCTGGTGCGCACGCTCCGGGTCGACGGGGCGAGGGTCGGCAGGGTGAGCGCCCTGACTACCTTGCTGAGGACGAAGAGACGTGGCAGGGCGATGATCGTGTCGTTCCGCCGGTGATCGACTGAGTGGAGCGGACGTTGCACGGGATGCGTATGCGTAAGGCGACTGCGGCCTTGGCCGGTCTTCTACTGGCCGGGGTCGCTGCGACCCCCGCTCATGCGGACTCGATCCGGTCCCAGCAATGGCACCTCACTTCCATGAAGGCCGAAGATATCTGGAAGAGCAGCACGGGCAAGGGTGTCACGGTCGCCGTCATCGATACGGGTGTGGGCCAGCTTCCAGAGTTGGAGGGACAAGTTCTTCCTGGAAAGGACTACGCCACCACGTATGACGGAGACGAGCGAACTGACTCGGACCGCCATGGAACGACCATGGCGGCACTCATCGCTGGCACTGGGGAACACCCCAGCGGTGACGGAGCGTTCGGCCTTGCTCCAGGAGTCAAGATTCTCCCAATCCGTGTGCCCCAGGGTGTGAGTGAGTCCGATCCTCTTTGGACCGATGCAATTAGGTACGCCGCGGATTCGGATGCGAAGGTCATCAACATCTCGATGGCCACATCAGTTGAAGACCCGGCGCGGCTTGATGCAGTGAAGTACGCATTGTCTAAAGGCAAGTTGATCTTCGCGGGCGTTGGGAATGCTGGGGATGGGGCCAACCGGGTGATGTACCCGGCGGCGACACCCGGAGTGGTTGGTGTCGGAGCGGTTGATCGTCAGGGCAAGGTGACTGCAGAGTCACAGCACGGTTCTCAGGTGGATCTGTCCGCACCTGGGATGGATATCGTTACAGGCTGCGCAGGCAAGACCGGGCTGTGCACCAGCCACGGAACGAGTGATGCCACCGCCCTCGTCTCCGCCTCCGCTGCGCTGATCTGGTCCGCCCACCCCGACTGGACCAACAACCAGGTGCTGCGGGTGCTCATGAACACCGCGGGCAAGCCCACCGACGGCGCCGCGCGTAGCGACTTCGTCGGGTACGGCATCGTCCGGCCCCGGATCGCGGTGGCAACCCCCGGCGACCCCGGCCCCGCCGACGTCTACCCGCTCCCCGACCTCGCGGCAGCCGGCGGCGGCACGGGGACGAAGGCTCCCTCGGCCCCCTCCTCGCCCAGCCCGGAGGCCCCCGCGCCCCAGGCCGGTGTGAAGAAGGACGACGGCGTCGGCGGCGCCAACCTCCCCTACCTCGGGCTCGCGCTCGGTCTCGGGGCCTGTCTGCTCATCGGCGGGGCCGTCACCGCGGTCGTCGTCCGGCGTCGGAGCCGCTGACTCGCGCGGAGCGGAGCCGTAGAAGCACACTCCACCAGAGCCGGAGGAGAAGGCCACCGCATGTCGTTCGACGAGGAATGGTCCGCGGCCCGGAGCACCGCCGCGGCCAACGTCTCCACGCGGCTCAACAGCGTCCCGGCCGCGCCCGGCCCGGACGGCGGCGGTGGTGCCGATCTGGAGCTCGATCAGGACCGCATCGGCGAGGTCGGCTCCGAGGCCTACGAGCTTCACACCCGGCTCTCCACCGACGGCCGGCACGCCGCCGCGTCCACCGCCGAGGCGGCCGGCGCGCTGACGCGCGAGGGCTTCGCGAGCGGTGCGGCCCTGCTCAAGGTCAACACCCGCTGGGAGAGCCAGCTCAAGACCCTCGTCGCCGCCTGCGCGAACATCTCCAACGGCCTGAACTACTCGCTCGCCTCGCACGGCAAGGAAGAGCAGCAGCTGCACGCCGATTTCACGGCGTCCACGATGGACGAGCTCCTCAAGTGACGAAGGTGCCGCACACGTGCTGACGTACGAGAACGTCGTGAACGCGCCCCTCGGCCCGCTCCAGACCGCGATCACCGACTGGGCTGCGATGGTCAAGAAGCTGGACGAGCTGGCGGAGTCGGCGCGGGGTGGCATGAAGGCCGCGTCGGACAAGGCCGGGTGGAGCGGTGTCACGGCCGGCGTTGCACGCTCGCTCGTCGACAAGACTGCCAAGGAGTTCGAGGATGCCGCCCATGAGGCCAAGGGCATCCACAAGGCGCTGACCGAGGGGCACCGGGCCTTCAAGACGTCCCGTGAGCAGCTCCGGAAGATCGCCGACGTCGAGGCTCCGCAGGCTGGCTTCCGGGTGGGTGCCCAGGGCAAGGTGGAAGCGGCGCCCTTCGCGAGCGAGGCGGACCGGTACGCCGCCCGGCACGATCCGGACTACCTGGAGTCGGTCCGCGTGAACCTGCCCCTCTGGCAGGCGAAGGTCGACGCGGCCATCGATGCCTGCGACGACGCCGACCAGTCGCTGTCCCGCCTGCTCGCCGCCAATGTCACCGACGACAACAACTTCACCACGGCCAAGTACGGCAGCCTGGACGCCGAAGAGGCCGCCCGTGCCGTGGAGCTCGCGAGGAAGGGCCGCCGGCTCACGCACGAGGAGCTCGTCGAGCTCAACGAACTGCTGGCGGACAACGCCAAGGTGCCGGAGTTCTCGACGGACTTCTACCGGGCGCTCGGCCCCAAGGGCGCGCTGGAGTTCTTCGGGACGATGTCCACGGACACCTTCGACTACGCGAAGCAGGACCCGCAGCGGCTGAAGGACGTACAGGAGCTCCAGAAGAACCTGGGGTTCAACCTGGCCACGGCCACGAGCTCCGCGACCGAACCGCACCTGACGGACGGCTTCGCCCAGGACCTGCGCCGTCTCGGCACCGAGCGCATCCCGCTGGCGCGCTACGACCAGAACCCGCCCTACGGCTACCAGCTGCTCGGCGGCATCATGCGCTACGGGAACTACGACCCCAAGTTCCTTCTCCCGATCGCCGAGCACGCCACCCAGATCCACGCCAAGGACCCGGACTTCTTCAACGGGGCGCGTCAGATCAACGGCTACGGCAAGAACATGCTCAACCCGTCGGGCATCAACGGCGCCGGCTACGACCCGGTGGTCAGCTTCCTGGAAGCCCTGGGCCACAGCCCGGAGGCGGCCCGGCAGTTCTTCGACCCGGGCCAGGAACCGCAGGCGTACAACACGGACGGCACGGAGAAGTCCGGCCCCGCCGAGCTGGGCAAGGGCCCGGACAAGAAGCCGATCACGAGCTACCTGGACTTCTTCGGTCACGAAAAGTACGACTTCACCATCGATATGGAAGGTACGAACCCGGACGACCTGAAGAAGGTCCAGCAGTACATGCCGGACGCCCTCGGTCATGCGCTGGAGGCGGCCACGCTCGGCCATGCCTGGGACGATTCCAGGCCCGTCCTCGACCGGGCGGAGGTCGGCGCACGGGTCATGGACGCGGTCGTCGCGAAGTACGGGGGCGATGCGGGTCTGCTCAAGGACCAGGAAGCCGACGGACAGGTCGATCAGGGCCGGGCCCGGTCGACGATCAGTACGACGGTCACGGTTCAGGGGATGCTCGACGAGTCCCGGGCCGGTCAGGTGGCGGCCGAAGGGGCCGATAAGTACGAGGAATACGAGAAGGCCCACGAGAAGAAGGCGGCGTGGGTCGAGTTCGGTGCGGCCGGAGCGGTGGCGGCCGGTGTGGCCTTCCTGCCGGCCACCGTTGCTGCCGCGGGGGTCGCGGCGATCGTCGTCCCGCTGGCGACGGACCTTGCCAGCGGGGCGGTGGAACAGGCCGCTTCCCAGGTCGTCGGCGAATGGTCCGACGGATCCGTGAAGAAGTACGAGGACGACCTGAAGGAAAAGGTGCATCTGACCAACAAGCAGATGTACGAGGCGGGAGAACGCAGCGCTGAAGCACCCATGAATCAATTCATGGAGCGGCACGGCATCGACAGGAACAGTGATTTCGGCAGAGAGCTCATCACCGAAATGGGCTCCGGCTACAGGGACGGGAACTTCCGGGCGGAGCGCCAAGGACACTCTCCTGAAACGGGCAACTGATGATGACGCGAAACCGATCACGATTCCTGATGGCCGGGAGTGCCGGGCTGATCATGCTGGGCGTGATGGCGTCCGGATGCGGATCGCCGGAGCCGGAGGAACCGGTGCCGGAGCCCAGAGTGGTTTCGGCGGCCGGTGTCTGCGGGGGCACCTTGTTCCCGGCGAGTGCGGGTCCGTCCCTTGAACGCGTCCTGGAAGCCTCCAAATTCGTCATCCGGGACGAGGACGAGGATGTGAGCACCGCGGAGAGCGCCAAAATGATGGAGGACGCCTACCGGTCCGGGAAGGACGTGCGCGACAAGCCCACGGCGGACTGTAAAATCCACGGCGAAAAAAGGCTTGTCGGTGATTACGAGCGCTACGTTTTGGCCATGGTGAGATTCAAAGCGTTCAGCAAGAAGGCCTGGACCTCCGGGGTGGGGGACGAGACCTATGACAAAGGCGTCCTGGTGACGGGGGCGAAGCGCCAGCGCAGCATCGAATTCGACTGTGTCAGTGCACGCGTCGGTTCCACCGTCGACATCCCGCTTCGCATCACCGTCACCTTCATGAACCAGTTCGCCGAGGGTGCCGTCGACGAAGAGGCAGACCTCGTCAAGGACTACCTCCTGCTGGCCCACGCGGCCGGCCTCTCCATGTCCAAGGAACTGGGCTGCGCGGACAACGGCGGCCTCCCCGACCGCCCCGATGGCCTGCCGGCCATGCTCACCTGACCGTGGGCACGCAGAAGGCCGCTCAGGAATGTCCTGAGCGGCCTTCTGCATGGAAGCCGTGACCGGAATCGAACCGGCGTAACTCGCTTTGCAGGCGAGTCCCTAAACCACTCGGGCACACGGCTGGGTGGTGGTGATGGGTATGACCGTACGAGGGTGCCCGCGGGCTGGGAAGGGATGCGGGGGCGGTGCAATGTGACTGCCATGCTGCGTTCACAGTCCGGGGTGCGGAACGTGGCCCGTGCGGCCCGGCTTCGCCGCCACCACCCGGCCCCCACCCCTGCTCAGGCCTCCTTGGTGGCGTTCAGGCGGGTGATCTCGGCGGCGTAGGCGGCGGTGCGGACCGACGATGTGCCGGAGACGTACAAGCCGGTGCCGACCGAGGCCAGGGGAGGGAGAGCGGTCCTGCGCCCCGGCAGGCTTAGGACTTGAGACCGAGGCGGGATCGGTCGAAATGACAGGGTCCATACCTGGCCATGCACCTTACGCTGGGGCGATGAGCGTCCTTCCCCAGCGAGCTGCTGCACCCGCCGAGCCGATACCCGACGACCCGAAGGGCGGGATCCTCGGGCCTGCGTACCGGACGCTCAGCATCGGGATCATTTCGGTTATTTTCCTCATCGCCTTCGAGGCGACCGCCGTCGGGACCGCCATGCCCGTGGCCGCCCGGGAGCTGGACGGGATCGCGCTCTACGCCTTCGCCTTCTCCGCCTACTTCACCACCAGCCTCTTCGGGATGGTGCTGTCCGGGCAGTGGGCCGACCGGCAGGGGCCGCTGCGGCCGCTGACCGTGGGGATCGTGTCCTTCGCCGCCGGGCTGGTGTGTTCCGGGACGGCCGGGGCGATGTGGATGTTCGTGCTCGGGCGGGCCGTGCAGGGGTTCGGGGGCGGGCTGGTCATCGTCGCGCTCTACGTGGTCGTCAGCCGGGCCTACGAGGAGCGGCTGAGGCCCGCGATCATGGCGGCCTTCGCCGCGAGCTGGGTCGTGCCCTCGATCGTCGGGCCGCTGGCCGCGGGCACGGTGACCGAGCACCTCGGATGGCGCTGGGTGTTCCTCGGGATCCCCGCGCTGGTCTTCGTACCGCTGGCCGTGGCGCTGCCCGCGATCCGGCGGAGCGCCTCCGGGCCGGTGGACCCCGAGGCTCCGCCCGTGGCGTTCGACCGGCGGCGGATCCGGCTCGCCCTCGGGATCTCGGCCGGTGCGGGGCTGCTGCAGTACGCCGCCCAGGATCTGAGGTGGCTGTCGCTGGTGCCCGGGCTCGCCGGGGCCGCCCTGCTGGTGCCCGCGGTGCTCGGGCTGCTCCCGCGCGGGACCTACCGGGCGCGGCGCGGGCTGCCGTCGGTGGTGCTGCTGCGCGGTGTGGCGGCGGGGTCGTTCATCGGTGCGGAGAGCTTCGTACCGCTGATGCTGGTCACCCAGCGGGGGCTGAGCCCGACGCTGGCCGGGTTCTCGCTCGCGCTGGGCGGGGTGACCTGGGCGGCCGGCTCGTGGGTGCAGTCGCAGGGGCGGGCGGCGCCGTACCGGGAACGGCTGATGGTGCTGGGCATGATCATGGTCGCCGCGGCGATCGCCGGGGTGCCGGCGGTGCTCGTGGCATGGGTGCCGGTGTGGATCCTGGCGCTGGTGTGGGCGATGGGGTGCCTGGGAATGGGGCTCGTCATCGGCTCCACGAGCGTGCTGCTGCTGAAGCTGTCGGCGCCGGAGGAAGCGGGGGCGAACTCCGCCTCGCTCCAGATCTCGGACGCGCTGGCGAACGTGGTGCTGCTCGCTGCGGGCGGCGCGGCGTTTGCTGCGCTGGGCGGGGGCGCGGTGGGGGCGGCGCACTCCGTGGCCGAGGGGGCCGGGGCTTCGCACCCCGGTGCGTTCGTGGTGGTGTTCCTGCCGATGGCCTGCGTGGCGCTGGTGGGGGCGTGGGTGGCCACCCGGCTGGACGCGGAGCCCGTGCGGGGCTGAGGTCCGCCCGCCGCGCTGGCCGGGCCCCGGGCCCCTGCTCCTCAAGCGCCGGAGGGGCTGGATTTCGGCTCGGGTGGGCCTCCCCGGCTGAGGCGGGTGGGCCGGTGGTCCGGTGCGGCGCCGTTGCCGGGGGCCAGCCCCCGGGCCCCCGCTCCTCAAACGCCGGAGGGGCTGATTTTGGCGGGGGTCGGTTCCCGTGTGCGGCCTCAGACTCCGGCTGGCTCGTGTGGCGCCCCGGGCGTTGGCCCGGCTCGACCGGGCCCCGGGCGTCGGCCCAGCTCGACCGGGCCCCGGGTGGAAATGCGGGGGCGGCCCTCGGGTGGGGCTGGTTAGCATCCGGGGATGAGTGAGTTGATCATCGGGATGGGTGAGGCCGAGCGGGCCGAGTTGGCCGATTTGGCCGATGCCACCGGGCAGAGCGTCGAGGAGGCCGTGCTGGCTGCCGTGCGGGGCTGGGTGCGGGGGGAGCGGGAGCGGGCCGGGGGTGAGGCCGGGCGGCTGGCCGGGCGGCATGCGGGGCTGCTGCGGAGGCTCGGGGAATGAGCACCAGGTACCTGACCCTCGTAGAGGTGCTCGACCTTGCGCGGTATGCCTGTCTTGCGCAGGACCAGCCCGTCGAGCTGCGCGCCCCGGGGCTGCTGGAGTCCGCGGTGCACCGGCCGAGGGCGCGGATGTTCGGGACGGCCGCGTATGAGGACGTGTACGAGCAGGGCGCCGCGCTGCTGCACGCGATCGCGACGAACCATCCCCTCGTCGACGGGAACAAGCGCACCGCCTGGCTCGCCGCCGCCACTTTCCTCGCCCTCAACGGCGTCGATCTCGGGGATCTCGGGGATGCAGACCAAGAGGTCGCGTACGACCTGGTCATCGACGTGGCGGCGGGGAACGAGGAGGACATCGGGCGGATCGCGGAGCGGCTGCGCGCGCTGGCCCGGTGAATGTGACGCTCGCCGCACGCGCCGAGGTCACGGGCCTGTCCCTCCGCGAGGGGCGGGCCCGTGCCGGTAAGGTGGCCCGGTTGTCCTACGTACGACTGCCCGTACCGCCGGCCGTACCGATGCCCGGACCGCACGCCCGGAAGACACCCGGAATGCGTGCCCGGGACGGAAAACGCCGCCGAGAGACCGAACCGGAGACCGTGACTACTACCGCCTCCCACCACCTCTCACCCGCCTTCCCCGGCCGCGCGCCGTGGGGTACCGCCAGCGCCCTGCGAGCTTGGCAGCAGGGTGCGCTGGACCGGTACCTGGAGACCCAGCCGCGCGACTTCCTCGCCGTCGCCACCCCCGGCGCCGGCAAGACCACCTTCGCGCTGACCCTCGCGTCCTGGCTGCTGCACCACCACGTCGTGCAGCAGGTGACCGTCGTCGCGCCGACCGAGCACCTGAAGAAGCAGTGGGCGGAAGCCGCCGCCCGGATAGGGATCCGGCTGGATCCCGACTACTCCGCGGGGCCGCTCAGCAAGGACTACCACGGGGTCGCCGTCACCTACGCGGGTGTCGGCGTGCGTCCGATGCTGCACCGCAACCGGTGCGAGCAGCGCAAGACGCTGGTGATTCTCGACGAGATCCACCACGCCGGTGACTCGAAGTCCTGGGGCGAGGCCTGCCTGGAGGCCTTCGACCCGGCGACCCGGCGGCTCGCCCTCACCGGTACGCCTTTCCGGTCCGATACGAATCCCATCCCCTTCGTGGCTTATGAAGAAGGGAACGATGGAATTCGGCGGTCCTCCGCCGATTACACGTACGGCTACGGGAACGCGCTCGGGGACGGGGTCGTGCGGCCCGTCATCTTCCTTTCCTACAGCGGCAACATGCGCTGGCGCACCAAGGCGGGCGACGAGATCGCCGCGCGCCTCGGCGAGCCGATGACCAAGGACGCCATCTCGCAGGCCTGGCGCACGGCCCTCGACGCGCGCGGCGACTGGATGCCGAACGTGCTGCGCGCCGCCGACCAGCGGCTGACCGAGGTCAGGAAGGGCATCCCGGACGCGGGCGGGCTGGTCATCGCCGCCGACCAGGATTCCGCGCGCGCCTACGCCAAGCTGATCCGGGAGATCACGGGGAGCAAGGCCACCGTCGTGCTGTCCGACGACACCGGCGCCTCGAAGCGGATCGACGAGTTCGCCGCGAGCAACGACCGCTGGATGGTCGCCGTCCGCATGGTGTCCGAGGGCGTCGACGTACCCCGCCTCGCGGTCGGCGTGTACGCCACCACCATCTCGACCCCGCTGTTCTTCGCTCAGGCCGTCGGCCGCTTCGTGCGTTCGCGCCGGCGCGGCGAGACGGCCTCGGTGTTCCTGCCGACCATCCCCTACCTGCTGGGCTTCGCCAACGAGATGGAAGTCGAGCGCGACCACGTCCTCGACAAGCCTAAGAAGCAGGGCGAGGAAGACCCGTACGCCGACTCCGAGAAGGAGATGGAGGAGGCGAACAAGCAGGAGGACGAGGACACCGGCGACGAGGAGCAGATGTCCTTCGAGGCGCTGGAGTCCGACGCCGTCTTCGACCGCGTGCTGTACGACGGCGCCGAGTTCGGCATGCAGGCGCACCCGGGCAGCGAGGAGGAGCAGGACTACCTCGGCATCCCCGGGCTGCTGGAGCCCGACCAGGTGCAGATGCTGCTCCAGAAGCGGCAGTCGCGGCAGATCGCGCACAGCAAGCGCAAGCCCGACTCGGAGGCGGACCTGCTGGAGCTGCCCGCCGACCGGCGCCCGGTGGTCTCCCACAAGGAGCTGCTGGAGCTGCGGAAGTCGCTCAACACGATGGTCGGTGCGTACGTCCACCAGAGCGGCAAACCGCACGGGGTGCTCCACACCGAACTGCGCCGCGTGTGCGGCGGTCCGCCGAGCGCGGAAGCCACCGCGGGACAGCTGCGCGAGCGCATCAAGAAGGTCCAGGAGTGGGCCACCCGGATGCGGTGATTTCCTACGGAATGCGGGCCGGCGGGCGGGGGGAGTTTTGTACGGTCCCCGCCCGCCCGGGCCGCCGTAGCGGTGGCGCCGCACCCGTGGTGGGAGCCCCTGCGGGGCCGCCCGGAGCGGCCCGGGAACGCGGCGCGGGGCCAGGGGCCGAAGGTCACGAATTGGCGGCGATGCGCGTTTTCAACCGGCATAAAAGGGCAGTAGGCGCCCGGATTCTGGACGAGCCCTTCCGCTGAGCGAACCCGCTCGCTAGTGTCCCCGCATCGAACGCCCCGTGGCAACGCCGCTGCGGGAGCGCAGCCGGTGCCATGGCCGCTACCGGCGGCCTCTCCGTGCGTCGCCGAGGGACCGGCGACGCTATCCCCAGAGAGTCACCGCCGCCCACCGAAAGAGGGAGAGGCGTCGTGACCGCGGAAACCTCCCAGACTCTCGACCGAGGACTCCGAGTTCTCAAACTGCTCGCCGACACCGACCACGGTCTGACCGTCACAGAGCTCTCCAACCGCCTCGGTGTGAACCGCACCGTGGTCTACCGCCTCCTGGCCACCCTCGAACAGCACGCCCTGGTCCGCCGCGACCTCGGCGGCCGCGCCCGCGTCGGGCTCGGCGTGCTGCGCCTGGGCCGCCAGGTGCACCCGCTCGTGCGCGAGGCGGCACTGCCCGCGCTGCGCTCCCTCGCCGAGGACATAGGCGCCACCGCGCACCTGACCCTCGTGGACGGAACCGAGGCGCTGGCCGTGGCGGTCGTGGAGCCGACCTGGACGGACTACCACGTGGCCTACCGGCCCGGCTTCCGCCATCCGCTGGACCGCGGGGCAGCCGGCCGGGCCATCCTGGCCGCCCGTCAGGGCACGCTCATCGAGCCCGGGTACACGCTCACCCACGGCGAGCTCGAAGCGGGCGCCAGCGGCGCCGCGGCGCCCCTCGTGGGCATCACCGGGCTGGAGGGCAGCGTGGGCGTCGTCATGCTGGCCGACGCCGTGCCCGAGCGGGTCGGCCCGCGCGTGGTGGACGCCGCCCGCGAGGTGGCCGACGCCCTGCGCTGAGCCGCACGCGCACCACACAGGACACCGAGCCGTGTCCCCGGTCACCGGGGGCGCGGCTCGACCCGTTCGGGGGCACCCGCGCTAGATTGGCCCGGTGCTCTCTCGCCTCACACGTCTGCCGCGTCCCGCCGCCCTCGCCGTCTGCGCCGTGCCCGTGCTCGCGCTGTTCGCCGTCGCGGCCCTCGCACCGCTGCCCTTCGTGATCGCGCAGCCGGGCCTCACGGCCGACGTGCTCGGCTCCCGTGACGGCAAGCAGGTCATCAGCATCACCGGGGCCCCGACCCGCGAGACCACGGGCCAGCTGCGGATGACGACCATCCAGGCCACCGGCCCCTCCACCTCCGTCACCCTCCCCGAGCTGGTCGGCGACTGGTTCGACACCTCCCGGGCGGTCATGCCCAGGGAGTCGGTGTACCCGTCGGGCGGAAGCGACAAGGAGATCGAGGAGCACAACCTGGAGGAGATGACCAAGTCGCAGTCGACGGCCTCCCAGGCCGCGCTCGGCTACCTCCACAAGGACCCGAAGGACGTGAAGGTCGAGCTGAACCTCGCCGACGTCGGCGGTCCGAGCGCCGGACTGCTCTTCTCCCTCGGCATCGTCGACAAGCTCGACGGGAACGGCAGCGGCGGCGATCTCACCGGCGGCCGCACCATCGCCGGTACGGGCACCATCAGCGCGGACGGCGAGGTCGGCGCGGTCGGCGGGGTGGCCCTGAAGACTCAGGCCGCGCGGCGCGACGGGGCGAGCGTGTTCCTCGTACCGGCGGCGGAGTGCTCGGACGCGAAGTCCGAACTCCCCCAGGGGCTCCGGCTGGTCCCCGTCACCTCGCTGACGGGTGCGGTCGACGCGCTGCGGGCTCTGCAGAAGGGCGCATCGGTTCCGTCCTGCTGACCCGGGGGGCCGCCTCCATGCTCCGCCAGGACGGGAACACCAGCGGGGAGAGCGTGGCGAGGAAGTACACCCCGCCGAACACCAGCAGCGCCCGCGTCACCCCGAAGCCGTCGATGAGCAGCCCGGCGGCCAGTCCGCCCAGCGGCATCGTCAGCTCGCAGCCCGCCTGGGTCACGCCCGCGACCCGGCTGCGCAGCTCGTCGGGGACCTTCTCCAGCATCACGGTGGTCAGGATCGGGTTGAGCACGCCCGCGCCCAGCCCGGACAGGGCCATCGTCACCGCGAGCGGCAGCGAGGTGTCGGTGAAGGCGGCGACCACGTAGCGCGGTGCCCCGCACAGCAGGAACGCCGCGGCGAAGACGGCTCTACGGGGGAACCGCTCGCCCCAGGCTCCGTAGAGCAGGGCGCCCAGCAGCGCGAACCCGCCGAAGAGGGCGACCAGCAGGCCGAGCGCGGTGGCTCCGCCGAGGGCTTCGCGGCCGTGCACGGGCAGCAGGACCGAGGCCCAGCCCTGGTCGAGCCCGTTGGTCGTCATCACCATCACCGTGACGCCGAGCAGCAGCCGCGTGCGGGTCAGGAACCGCAAGCCCTCGGCGAGTTCCGCCCGGTAGCCGGCCAGTGAGACCTTCCCGGCGGCGCGCTGCGGCTCGGCGGCCGGTATCCCGCGCACGAAGGCGGTGACCAGCAGCGCGGAGGCGCAGAAGGTGGTGGCGTCCAGGAGCAGGACCGACTCGGCGCCGACCGTGGCGATCAGTACGCCGGCCAGCGCGGCCCCGATCATGCGGGCTCCGCGCGAGACGGCGTCGTAGAGGCTGGCGGCGCGGGCGACGGTGGTGCCGGCGTGCTCGGCGAGATGGGGGAGCAGGACGTAGCGCGCGGCCAGTCCGGGGGTGTGCACGAGGCCGCCGACGGCCATCAGCGCGCACAGCATCCAGAACTCCAGCAGCCCGGCGTAGTGCAGCAGCGGGATCGCGCCCACGGACAGCCCGCAGATCAGGTCGGAGACGGCCGAGACCCGGCGGCGCCCGAGCCGGTCGATGACCGGGCCCCCGACGAGGGCGGCCACCGCGATGGGCAGGGTGGCGCAGAAGGCGACGATCCCGGCCCGGCCGGCGCTGCCCGTGGTCTGGAGCACGAACCAGGGGACCCCGATGAGGGTCAGCGAACTTCCGGCTATCGAGATGGTGTTGGCGATCAGGACGGCGGTGAAGGGGCGACGGCTCACGCGATGCCGCCGTGCGGGTGGGAGATCCGGGTGTTGCGGGTGATGCGTGCGTGCAGGTGCGCGGGCTGGATCAGGCGGATGCCGAGCGCGATCAGGGTCTCGCCGAGCTGGTTGCGCAGGGCGGGGGCGCGCAGGCGGGGAACGGAGGAGACCTGCGGTGCGGCCTCCTGTGCGCGGCGCCAGGCGGCGGCCTCGGCGGTGCGGGTGGTGTGGGTGTCGGCGTGGATCTGGGCATGGCTGAAGGCGTGCACGGCAGGGCTCCTTCTGCGAAAGGGGGTGTGGAGGGCGCTACTTGGCGCGCCGAGGGAAGGCGTGCGTGTGGAAACGGACCGTCTCCGTGCCCTCCGAGGGCGGAAGATCGCTGTAGCTGTTGACCAAGTCGTGCATCTTGTGGACCAGTTCGCGGCTCTGTTCGGCGGTCAGCTGGAGCGCGAAGTCGCTGAGGTCCGAGGCCCGGCGCCACTCCACCGGCCAGGAGGGAGCGTCGTCCATCCAGGTGGCCAGCTCCAGGGCGTGGATCTTCGCGATCTCGGTCAGGAAGACCTCCGCGGCGCCGCGCGTGGCGGGGTCGGTGTCGTAGATAAGCGCCTCGTCGAACGAGGTGCCGTCCTGAGAGGGCCGCCACCAGCGCTCGCGGCCCTTGCCGTGCTCGGGGGCGTCCTCGACGAACCCGTACGCGGCGAGCTGGCGCAGGTGGTAGCTGGTGGACCCGCTCGACTCCCCGAGCCGCTCCGCCAGCTGCGAGGCGGTGGCGGGCCCGTGCAGGCGCAGGTCGCCCAGCAGGCGGATCCGCAGCGGGTGGGCCAGGCCGCGCAGGGAGTGCGGGTCGAGCTTGCGGACCTTCGGCTCGGCGGGCTTCTGGGAATCGGCGTTCTCGTCGGGCATGCCTCAACAGTAGAGTTGCAAAGAAGTCTGTGCAAGGATTTCTTTGCAACTACTTCTTTGCATCCCCGCTCCGACGCTCACCCCTCCTTGATGAACCCCTCCGCCACCAGCCAGTCCTTGGCCACCTCGTGCGGATCCTGCCCCTCCACGTCCACCAGGGCGTTGAGCCGCTGCGCCGTCTCCGTCGTCAGCCGCTTCGACAGGGGGTCCAGGAGGCCGGCGATCGCCGGGTACTTCTCCAGGGTCTTCGCGTGCAGCTCGGGGGCCGCGTTGTAGTTGGGGAAGAAGTGCCGGTCGTCGACGAGGGTGTCCAGGTCCATGGCCTTGATCCGGCCGTCCGTGGTGAAGGCCTCGCCCAGCAGGCAGGAATCGGACTTCGAGACCTGGGTGTAGATGATCCCGGCGTCCATCTTCTTGACGTTGCCCGCCGGGATCTCCATCCCGTACGCCTTCTCCAGCCCCGGCAGCCCGTCCTCGCGCGAGGCGAACTCGTTCTCCACGCAGACCGTCACCGCCTTCGGGTCGCGCTTCGACAGCGCCGCCACGTCCGACATGGTCTTCAGGCCGTACTTGGCGTTGTTCTTCTTGCTGATGGCCAGCGTGTAGGTGTTGTTGAGCGTGGACGGCGGCAGCCACGCCACGCCGTTCTTCACGTCCGCGTCCCGCACCGCCTTCCACTGCGCGTACGGGTCCGTGATCGGCTTGTCGTTGCCCAGGTAGGTGATCCACGCCGTGCCCGTGTACTCGTACATGGCGTCCGCGTCGCCCTGGATGATCGCCTCGCGGGCGCTGATCGAGCCGGGCAGGTTGGTGCGGTCCAGCACCTCCGCGCCGGCCGCCTTGAAGATCAGGCCGATCATCTGGCCGAGCACGATGTTCTCGCTGAAGTTCTTCGAGGTGACCGTCAGCGAGGCGCCCTTGAGGGGCAGCCCCTGGCCCACCGAGCCCGGCAGGACCTCGTCCACCATCGGGGAACCGCTCTTGAGCCCGCAGCCCGCGAGCGGCAGCCCCAGCGCCAGCAGGGCCGCGCAGGCCGTGGCCGTCCGCACGGAGAGGGAGAGCTTGTCCATCTACGCCTCCAGCCCGCGCGGGGTCAGGACCGTCTCGGCCAGCGAGGCCAGCCAGTCCACGAACAGCGCCAGCGCCACGGTCAGCACCGAGCCCAGCACCAGCACCGGCATCCGCTGCGTCTGGATCCCGGAGGTGATCAGGTCGCCCAGGCCCCCGCCGCCGCCGAAGGTGGCCAGGGTCGCGGTGCCGACGTTGAGGACGAGGGCCGTCCGGACGCCCGCCAGGATCAGCGGGACGGCCAGCGGCAGCTCCACCTTCATCAGGGTGCCCATGGAGGACATCCCGATCCCGCGCGAGGCCTCCACCAGCTGCGGGTCGATGCCGCGCAGTCCCGCGACGGTGTTGGACAGCACGGGCAGGACGGCGTAGGCGACCATGCCGATGATCGCCGTCGAGGGGCCGATGCCGAGCCAGATGACGAGCAGGGCCAGCAGTCCGATGGCCGGGGTGGCCTGCCCGATGTTGGCGATCGCGGTGACCAGCGGGGCCGCCCGGTGCAGGCCGCGGCGGGTCAGGGCGATGCCGAGGGGGATGGCGATGACCAGCACCCAGAAGGTGGAGATCGCGGTGAGCTGGATGTGCTGCCACAGCCGGAGCTGGACGTTGCCGTTCGCCAGGGAGTTCTCGGCGATCGTGTCGAGGGTGGCGTTGGTGATCCACAGGTACGTGGCCAGCAGCACCAGCGCCAGTACGATCGGCAGGGTCACCAGCCGGGCCCAGGTCAGCCGGCTCCCGGGGCGGGGCGGCGCGATGGAGGCCATGACCTCCTCGTCGGGCCCGGGATCCTCGGGATCGCGGAAGACGTGCCCCTTGAGCTCGTGCTCGCCGGGCGGGCGTTCGGGGGAGACCGGGTTCCGCGGGCTCATGAGCCCTCCGAACCGTCCCGGAGCCCCTCCAGGTCCCGTTCGGTGCGGTGGTGGCGCAGCTCCTCCAGATCGTGCGCGTGCTCGGCGGCGGTCAGCCGGTCGGCCTCCAGCATCTCGTGCACGGAGTTCATCAGGGTCTCCATGTCCACGACGCCGATGTACTCGCCGCGCCGCCCGGTGACGGCCACCCGGCCGCCGCTGTCGGTCAGTACGGCCTCCAGGGCGTCGTGCAGGGTCGCGTCCCGGGTCACCGTGTCGTGCACGAGCTGGCCCGCCCGGGCCAGGGAGCCCTTGGCGCGCATCAGGTCGCCGCGGCGCAGCCATTTGTACGGGCGGCCGCGCCGGTCCAGCATCAGGAGCTCGTTGACCTGGCCGGCCCGCAGGGTGTTGAAGATCTTCTGGAGCGGGTCGTCCACCGAGACGGTCGGGAACTCGGCGATCTCCACGTCCCGCACCCGGGTGAGGTTGAGCCGCTTGAGGGCCGCGCCCGCGCCGACGAACCCGGAGACGAAGTCGTCGGCGGGGTTGGTGAGGATCGCCTCGGGGGTGTCGAACTGCGCGATGTGCGAGCGCTCGCGCAGGACGGCGATCCGGTCGCCCAGCTTGATGGCCTCGTCGAAGTCGTGGGTGACGAAGACGATCGTCTTGTGCAGCTCGTGCTGGAGCCGGATCAGCTCGTCCTGGAGGTGGTCGCGGGTGATGGGGTCGACGGCGCCGAAGGGCTCGTCCATCAGCAGGACGGGCGGGTCGGCGGCGAGCGCCCGGGCCACGCCCACGCGCTGCTGCTGGCCGCCGGAGAGCTGGCGCGGGTAGCGGCCGTGGAACTCGCGCGGGTCCAGGCCGACCAGGTCGAGCATCTCCTCCACCCGGTCCTTCACCCGGGACTTGGACCAGCCGGTCATCTTGGGGACCAGGGCGATGTTCTCGGCGACCGTCATGTGCGGGAAGAGCCCGGAGGACTGGATCGCGTACCCGATCTTGCGGCGCAGTTTGACCGGGTCCATGTCGGTGACGTCCTCGTCGCCGATGCGGATCCGGCCGGAGGTGGGCTCGATCAGCCGGTTGATCATCTTCAGGGTGGTGGACTTCCCGCAGCCGGAGGGGCCGACGAAGACCACCAGCTCGCCCGCCTTGATCTCCATGGAGACGTCGTCGACGGAGGGGTTGGGGTTGCCGGGATAGCGCTTGGTGAGGTTCTCCAGCTGGATGGTGGCACCGGAAGCGGCTCCGGAGGCGGAGGAGGAGGAGGAGGCGGAGGCGGAGGCGGAGGAGGCGGCCGGCTGCGGGCCCCCGTCCGGCTGCGGGCTCGTCGTCGGCGCGGGCGTCGGCTCAGACACGGATTCCCCTCGGGATGGTGAGACGGCCGAGCAGGACGTACGCGGCGTCGAAGAGCAGGGCGAGGATGACGACGCCGAGCGTCCCGGCGAGGACCTGGTTGATGGCGTTGGCGCTGCCGAGCGAGGCGATCCCGCGGAAGATCTCGTTGCCCAGGCCCGGCCCGGAGGCGTAGGCGGCGATGGCCGCGATCCCCATCAGCATCTGCGTGGAGACCCGGATGCCGGTCAGGATCGGCGGCCAGGCGAGCGGCAGCTCCACCTTCAGGAGCCGGGCGCTGCGCGACATCCCGATGCCCTTGGCGGCGTCGACCAGGGCCGGGTCCACCCCGCGCAGTCCCACGATGGAGTTGCGGACGATGGGCAGCAGCCCGTACAGCGTCAGGGCGATCACGGTCGGCGCGACGCCGAGGCCGACGAGCGGGATCAGCAGGCCGATCATGGCGAGGGAGGGGATGGTCAGCACCGTGGAGGTGGAGGTGACCGCGAGGTTCCCGGCCCAGCCGCTGCGGTAGGTGAGGACCCCGATGGCGACACCGAGGGCGGTGGCGATCACCATGCACTGGAAGACGGCGCTGGCGTGCTGGAAGGCGTCGGTGAGGAGCTGCTGGTGGCGGTTGGACACGTAGGACCAGAAGCTCACGCCACGTCACCCCATCCGTCGTTGCCGCACGTCAGTCGTCCTCGGCCGCCTGTTCGACCAGGGGAATGATCCGCAAGGGTACGGGATTCTCCATGACAATCGCGGTCGAAGCCCTCACGATCCCATCAAATGCGACAACACGGTCGATCACCCGCTGGAGATCCGCGTTGGAGCGGGCCACGAGCCGGCAGAGCATGTCCCCGTGCCCGGTCGTCGTGTGCAGCTCCAGCACCTCCGGCACCCCGTCCAAGTGGGCCCGTACGTCCGCGCCTTGGCCCTGTTTGATCTCCAGCGTGGCGAAGGCCGTCACCGGGTACCCCAGGGCCGCCGGATCCACCTGGGGACCGAACCCCCGGATGACTCCGTTCGACTGAAGCCGGTCCAGCCGGGCCTGCGCGGTACCGCGCGCCACGCCGAGCCGGCGCGAGACCTCCAGAACCCCGATCCGGGGCTCGCGGGCGAGCAGGACGATGAGCCGGCCGTCGAGTTCGTCGATTCCCATGGCTGCCTCCGGGGCGGTCGGTCGGTGGTCATAGTGCACAGATATTCCAGCCATGGTGGTCCGTGACTGGTCAGTCTGTACAGCAGAAATGGAAACTATTGCGCAGCTTGTGGAACGGCGGGACTCTGCGGTCATGACTGAGACCCAGCCGCTCGACACCGCACCGCTCACCGCCGCCAAGGCCGATCCCTTCCCGGTCAAGGGCATGGACGCGGTCGTCTTCGCCGTAGGCAACGCCAAGCAGGCCGCGCACTACTACTCGACCGCCTTCGGCATGAAGCTCGTCGCCTACTCCGGACCGGAGAACGGCACGCGCGAGACGGCCAGCTACGTCCTGACCAACGGCGCGGCGCGGTTCGTCCTCACCTCGGTCATCAAGGCCTCCACCGACCGCGGCCGCTTCCTCGCCGAGCACGTCGCCGACCACGGCGACGGCGTCGTCGACCTCGCGATCGAGGTCCCCGACGTCAAGGCGGCCTACGCCTACGCCGTCGAGCACGGCGCCCGCGGCCTGGACGAGCCGTACGAGCTCACCGACGAGCACGGCACCGTACGGCTGGCGGCGATCGCCACCTACGGCCAGACCCGCCACACCCTGGTCGAGCGCGGCGACTACACCGGCCCCTACCTGCCCGGCTTCGTCTCCGTCGCCCCGATGGTGGAGCCCCCGGCCAAGCGCACCTTCCAGGCCATCGACCACTGCGTGGGCAACGTCGAGCTCGGCCGGATGAACGAGTGGGTGGCCTTCTACAACAAGGTCATGGGCTTCACGAACATGAAGGAGTTCGTGGGCGACGACATCGCGACCGAGTACTCGGCGCTGATGTCGAAGGTCGTCGCGGACGGCACCCTGAAGGTGAAGTTCCCGATCAACGAGCCGGCGATCGCGAAGAAGAAGTCGCAGATCGACGAGTACCTGGAGTTCTACGGCGGCGCCGGAGTCCAGCACATCGCGCTCGCGACCAACGACATCGTCCGCACGGTACGGGCCATGCGCGCGGCCGGCGTGGAGTTCCTGAACACCCCGGACTCCTACTACGACACCCTCGGCGAGTGGGCGGGCGAGACCCGGGTCCCCGTCGAGATCCTGCGCGAGCTGAAGATCCTCGTCGACCGCGACGAGGACGGCTACCTGCTGCAGATCTTCACCAAGCCGGTCCAGGACCGCCCGACCGTCTTCTTCGAGATGATCGAGCGACACGGCTCGATGGGCTTCGGCAAGGGCAACTTCAAGGCCCTCTTCGAGGCGATCGAGCGCGAGCAGGAGAAGCGGGGCAACCTCTAGCGGGTCGCGGGAACACGAACGCCGGCGGGCCTGGATCCTCCAGCCCCGCCGGCGTTCGGAGCGTCCCTACGGCTTCGGCTTCGGCTTCGTCGACGGCTTGGCGGCCTTCGGGAGTTCCGGGGCCACCCACGGGGTGGTGGGCTGCATGTTTTCCGGGCCGCCCGCCGGGGGCTTGCCGATGGCCGCCAGGGCCGCCTTCGCCAGCGGGGCCCGGACCGGCGAGAACCGCGGGTTGGTGCGCAACGCCTCCTCCAGGTGCCGCCGCGCCCCCGCCTCGTCGCCCAGGCCGCGCTCGATCAGCGCCCGGTGGTACGAGTACTCCGACAGTCGCAGCCCCTGCTCCGTGGCCTTCTTCGCGTACTCCAGCGCCGCCGTGTCGTCGCCCGTCTTGTGCAGGGCCCAGCCCAGCGCGTCCGCCACCGGCAGGCTCTTGTGCCGGGCCCACTCCGCCGTGAGGCGCCGTACGGCCGCCGACGGGTCGCCGTGGTCCGCCTCGAACCGGCCCAGCAGCAGCTCCTCGTTCACCCCGCTCCGGGCGGCCTGCGCCGGGAGCCCGCCGTACACCGCCCTCGCCTCCTCGCCCCGGCCCAGCGACTCCAGCAGCTCGCCCAGCTCCAGGGACAGCGACGGCACCGCGGCCCGGCCCAGCGCCAGCCGGTAGTCCCGTACGGCCTCACCGCCCCGGCCCAGCGCCGCCAGCACCCGCGCCCGCCCGCCCAGCGCCGCCGCCTGGCCCGGATCGGTGCGCAGCGCGGCCTCGTACTGCTTCAGCGCCTCCGCGTCGTCCCCGCGCTCCCAGGCCAGCTCCCCGAGCCGGAACAGCACGTACGCCTTCTCCGCCGGCGCCTTCGCCGCGCCCCCCGCGTGCTCCATGGACATCGTCGCGTCCTCGCGCCAGCCGCGGTCCCGGTACACCTGCGAGGCCTTCATGAAGGCCGCCAGCCCCGGCCGCAGGTCCACCAGGCTCTCCATCGCCTTCTCCGCCGCCTTGTAGTCCCCGAGCCCGCCGTAGGCGTCCACGAGCACCGGGTACGCCGTCCACCGCTTCGGCGCCTGCGCCCGTACGAGCTCGCCCCACTTCTTCCCGGTCCCGAAGTCCCGCCGGGCGTTGGCCAGCGTGCCCATGCCCGTCATCGCGTCGAAGTTGCCCTTCTCGGCCGGGCGCAGCTCCAGCGAGCGCTTCAGCGCGCCCTCCGCCTTCGGGTACCAGGCGGGATCGGCCGTCCGCCGGGCCTGCTCCAGATAGGCCTGGCCCAGCACCGCCCACGAGGCCTCGTCCTCCGGGTGCTCCGCGACCCACTTCTCCCGGTCGCCGACCAGCGCCGACAGGTCCACCGCCGCCACCGGAGCACCCATGCCCACCGCCGCGCGGGCCCGCTCGCTGGGCCCCGGCGGGCGCGCGTCGTCGCCGGTGCGGGCCGGCCGGATCAGCAGGGCCCCGGCGATCAGGACCACCAGGGCCGCAGCCGCCACGAGCGTCTTGCGGCCGGTGAAGGTCACGGGCGGGGCAGCCTGCTGCTGCCTCTCCTGGGAGACGGATGCGTCGCGCATAGGGTCCATGGGGTCACTGTGCGTCAATATGAAGAGCTGGCCGCGGTGTCCGAAGAGCGTCGCGGGCGTGTTCACACCGATGGCCCCGGGTGCCACGCTGGTCCCATGGCTGACGATGTTGACAACGCTGACAATGCTGACGATGTTGATGGTCGGGCGCGCGAGCTCCACGCACTGCTCCTGGAAGGCCTGCCGCCCGAGGCCCTGCTGACGGACCCCCAGGTGACCGCCTCCTACGCCACCGACATGGCGAGCTTCTGCGCGGCCGGCACCCCGGCCGCGGTGGTCCTGCCCCGGACCGCCGAACAGGTGCAGCACGTGATGCGCACCGCCCACGCGCTCCGCGTGCCCGTGGTGCCCCAGGGCGCCCGTACCGGCCTGTCGGGCGCGGCCAACGCCTCCGACGGCTGCATCGTGCTGTCCCTCGTGAAGATGGACCGGATCCTGGAGATCGACACCGTCGACCGGATCGCCGTCGTCGAACCGGGCGTCGTCAACGCCGTCCTCTCGCGCGCCGTCGCCGAGCGCGGCCTGCACTACCCGCCGGACCCCTCCAGCTGGGAGCAGTGCACCATCGGCGGGAACATCGGCACCGCCGCCGGCGGTCTGTGCTGCGTCAAGTACGGGGTCACCGCCGAGTACGTCCTCGGCCTCGACGTGGTCCTCGCCGACGGCAGGCTCCTGCAGACCGGCCGGCGCACCGCCAAGGGCGTCGCGGGGTACGACCTCACCCGCCTGTTCGTCGGCTCCGAGGGCAGCCTCGGCGTCGTCGTCCGGGCCGTCCTCGCCCTGCGCCCGGCCCCGCCCCGCCAGCTCGCGCTCGCCGCCGAGTTCCCCTCCGCCGCGGCCGCCTGCGCAGCCGTCTGCGCCGTCATGGAGGCCGGACTGACGCCCTCGCTGCTGGAGCTGATGGACCGTACGACCGTCCGCGCCGTCAACGCCCTGGGCAAGATGGGCCTGCCCGACACCACCGAGGCCCTACTGCTCGCCGCCTTCGACACCCCGCACGCGCCCGAGGACCTGGCCGCGGTGGGAGCGCTGTGCACCGCCGCCGGGGCGAGCGCCGTCGTACCGGCCGAGGACGCCGCGGAGTCCGAACTGCTCCTCCAGGCCCGCCGGATGGCGCTGCCCGCCCTGGAGGCCCTGCGGCCCGCGACGATGATCGACGACGTGTGCGTACCGCGGACCCGGCTCGCCGAGATGCTGGAGGGGACCGCCGCCATCGCCCGTACGCACGACCTGCTCATCGGGGTCTGCGCGCACGCCGGCGACGGGAACACGCACCCCATCGTCTGCTTCGATCCCGCCGACGAGGACGAGACCCGGCGGGCCCGCGCCTCCTTCGAGGAGATCATGGCGCTGGGGCTCGAACTGGGCGGCACCATCACGGGGGAGCACGGGGTCGGCGTCCTGAAGAAGGAGTGGCTCGCCCGCGAACTCGGCCCGGTGGGCCTGGAGATGCAGCGCGCCGTCAAGCACGCCTTCGACCCGGAGGGGCTGCTCAACCCGGGCAAGCTCTTCTGAGTCACAGCTCTCCGTGGCGTCACAGCTCCCCGTCCGCCGACTCGTCCGACGGCCACGGGTCGCGCATCCACAGCTCGTCGGCCGGCGTCGGGGTGAGCAGCTCGGCCAGCGCCGCGTCCAGGCCGAGCCGGTCCGCCTCGGTGCCCGGCGGCACGATCCGCAGGGTCCGCTCCAGCCAGGCCGACACCGACACGGCGGGGGCCTCCAGCAGGGCGTCGCCGTCGGGGGAGCTCAGCGCCATGCACAGGACGGCCTGCTGGCCGACCTTCGTGGGCCAGATCCGCACGTCGCCGTGGCCGCACGGGCGGAACACCCCCTCGACCAGCAGCTCGCGGGCGAAGGTCCAGTTCACCGGGGTGCTGGAGCCGGTGTGGAAGGTGATGTGCACGGCGTACGGGTCGTCCGTCAGGTACAGCAGGCGGGCGGGGACGGGGACGCTGCGCTCGGGGGACAGGACCAGCTTCAGTTCCAGCTCGCGCTCGACGACGGGGTGGTGCATGGCGGCCTCACTTCGGTACGGGGTGCGTGTTCGGGCGGTGCGCGGGGGCCTTGCGGCGGCCCACACCCGGAGAGAGCGCCGAAGTGCCCGGGTATGACGCGACTTCGCGAGACACATCGAGGATTGGCCGAAATCAATCGGCTGACCGAAATCATCCGTACGGGGCCGGGTTCGCCGGGGTTCGCGCCAGGGTTCGCCCGAACGCTTGGATTCTCCCGTTACCGGACCTGCCGGGGGGCGGTTCTTGGCTATGGTCCACCCCTGCAAGAAGCCTCAAGCCACGATCGGAGTTGGGGACATTGACGGCCTCCCCTGGTGACGGCGAGCACGCGGCCCGCGAGGGCTACTACCCCGATCCGTCCATCCCCGGGTACGTCAGGTTCTGGAACGGCCTGAACTGGGTTCCCGGTACGAGCCGCCCCGCGGCCCCTGCCGACGAGACGGGTCCGGTGTTCCTCGACCAGACGGGGGTGAGCGAGGCGCTGCGCGAGCCGGAACACCGGCCGCAGCCCCGCCCGGCACCGGACCCTGCCCCCGCACCGGCGCCGGCCCCCGCGGCCTGGCCGGAGCCCGCCGGTTCCGTGGCGGCGCCGGCCGCGCGGTCGGAGCTGGAGTCCTGGTCGGAGTCGGTCTCGCGGTCGGACTTCGCGCCCTGGCCGGAGCCCGCGGCGGAGTCGGGGCCGGAGTCCGCGGCCGGGGCCGTGTCCGGAGCCGGGGCCGTGGAATGGCAGGCCGATCCGCTGCACCAGTCAGGATTCGGCGGGCCGCGCGACCACCGGGTCTCCTGGGGCCACGAGGAGGAGGCCGCCGCCGCCCGCCCCGGCGGGATCTCCCTGGCCCGCACGTCGGTACCGGCTCCGACTCCGCACCAGGCGCCGGCCCAGGCCCACGCCCAGGTCCAGGCCCCGGCCCACGCCCAGGCATCGGCCCCGGCCCACGCCCAGGCCTCTGCCCACCGCTCGGCGCCGGTCCAGGCGCATGCCCAGGCCTCGTCGCAGCCGCAGGCGCCCGCCCCGGCCCACCGCTCGGCGTCCGCCCCGGCCCGGCACCCGGCTCCGGCTCTGTCCCCCGTGTCCGCCGCCCTGCCCGCGCAGGGGTCCGGCTCCGCCGCCCCGGGCGGCCTCGGCATCCTGTCGGCGCCCTCCCCGGTCGCCGCCCACGCCCCGGCCCAGGCCCCCGCCCCCCTGTGGCCCGCCGCCCCGGGTTCGCCCGGCCCGGACCCGGAGCCCGCGGAGCGCGTGCGCCGCGCGGAGCGCCCGGCGCCGGCCGCGCAGGCCGCCCCGGCGGAGCC